>CAZWZP010000071.1:0-10211 GCA_964638925.1 uncultured Stakelama sp.
GATCAGGAAACCGGCGAAGAGCTGGAAGACACGCGTCCGGCGCGCGAGCCGCGTGAAGGTGGCCGTGGTGGCGAGCGCGGCGATCGCGAAGGCGGCCGTGGCGGCGATCGTCGTCGCGAAGGCGGCCGTGGCGGCGACCGCGATCGCGGCCCGCGCCGCGACCGTGGCGACCGCAACGACCGTCCGGCGCGTTCGGAAGCGAAGGATGAGGGCGGCGAGAATATCGGCCTCCCCGCCTTCCTGACCGGCGGCAGCGACGACTGATCGCTCTGCCGATCGCAGAAACAGAGGGGGCTCCGGGAAACCGGGGCCCCTTTTTCGTTGCCTGACGCTCAGTCGATCCGCAGCCGGTAGCCGACAGCCGGCTCATTGAGAATCAGCTCGGGATGCGCCGGATCGCGTTCGAGCTTGCGGCGCAACGCCCGGATCGCGACGCGCAGATAGTCGATCTGCTGCTCCTGCGCCGGCCCCCAGGCGGTCTTGAGCAAATGAGCATGGGTCAGCACACGGCCGGGGTGCCGGGCAAGCTCGGCGAGCACGGCATATTCCTTGGGTGGCAGATGGACCGGATTGCCGTCGCGAAACACTTCGCGCCGGAACAGGTCGATCGCGATGCCGCCGATCGCGATGGGCTGCTGCCCGCGCTCCGGCTCCAGCTCGGCCAGATTGGCGAGGTAGCGGTCGATCCGCATCGCATCGGCCCCGATGCGACCGATCAGCTCGCGGTCTCCTGTGCCCTGACGGCGCAGGCCATCGACTGCCTCCGCGATCTGGCGCACTGGCGCGCCCAGATCCTGCCCGATCGAGCCGAGCAGCGTCGCGCGTACCTGATCGCGTTCGCGCAGCCGTGCGAACTCACGGGCCTCGCTTTCGAGCCGGCTACGCTCCAGCGCCAGCGCGACCTGATCGAGCAGGCTGTCGAGCACCGGAACTTGGCTGCGGGAAATCGCCGGGAGGCCGTCATTGCGGGCGAATCCGAATGCGGCGATGGGGACGCCGCCGGACTTGACCGGGTGGAATTGCCATTCGGTTGGAACGCTGCGTGCCAGTCCGCGACCGGCGCTTTCCCCGCTTTCAAGGACGAGTGCGGCAGCCGCGACATCGGCGGGGGTGAGCGTAATCGAGCCCGGTGCGCTGGCAAGCAATAGCGGTTCGGGGCGCCCGCGCGCCAGCACCGCGTTGCAGCCGAAGATCGCGCTCAGCGCCTGCGTGCTGCCCTCGACCACTTCCCGCTCGCTGGCACAGCCGAGCAGATCGCCCGCCAGACCCGCGATCGTCGCGTTGCGTGCTGCCTCGGCGCGCGCCAGCCGTGCCTGATGGCGCACCGATGCAGCAAGCTGGCTGGTCACGATGGCGATCGCGAACAGCGCCAGCACGGTCAGCACATCATTGGGATGGTCGATGCGAAAGCTGAGCCGCGGCGCAGTGAAATAGAAATTATAGGCGAGCGCCGCCCCGGTCGCCGCCAACAGCGCCGGCCCGCGCCCGGCCAGCACCGCGGCGGCGAGCACAGCGGGCAAATAGAGCAGATCGACCGCCGAATTGCCCCAGCGCGGCGCGATGGCGAGGCCGATCAGCGTGGCGGCAGTGACGAACAGCGCGGCTTCGGCATAGCCGCGCAACACGCGCGCGGGCGACAGGGTAGCGGACAGGGTGTCGGTCATGCCCGTTAGGTGCGCCCGACAATGGCCTGCGTCGAGGGGGTGCGATCTTTCTTAATGGCCTCGGCAGCCGATCCACATGGAAACTTCATGCCACCGCGCCGCACATGCCGCGCCATGACACATGGTCCACACACCGCCCCGGCCGCCGCGTCGGGCGCATCCGCCCGCCATTCCCTCCCCGCGCTGATGCTCGGCGCGATCGGCGTCGTCTATGGCGATATCGGCACCTCGCCGCTTTACGCATTGAAGGAGACATTCATCGGCCCGCACCCGCTTGCAGTGTCGCAGCCGCATATCTTTGGCGTGCTCAGCCTGATCTTCTGGTCGCTGATGCTGGTCGTCACCCTCAAATATGTGTTCGTCGCGATGCGCGCGGACAATGGCGGAGAGGGCGGGTCGTTCGCTCTGTTCGCGCTGATCTCACGCCATCTGGGCGACCGCCGCTGGACCACCGGGCTGGTGATGATCGCGGTGCTCGCCACGGCGCTCTTCTATGGCGACGCGATGATCACCCCCGCGATCTCGGTGCTGTCCGCGGTCGAGGGGCTGACGGTGGTCGAGGCGCGACTCGCGCCGCTGGTGCTGCCGATCGCGATCGTCATCCTGATCGGGCTGTTCCTGATTCAGGCGCGCGGCACGGCCAAGGTCGGCGCGATCTTCGGGCCGGTCGTACTCGTCTATATGGCGACGCTGGCGACGCTTGGCATCTGGAACATTGCGCAGCATCCCGAAATTCTCGGCGCGCTCAGTCCGCATTGGGCGGTGCTGTTCTTCCTTCAAGATCCGACACTTGCCTTCCTCGCCATGGGCTCAGTCTTCCTCGCGGTAACCGGCGCGGAGACGCTGTACGCTGATATGGGCCATTTCGGGCGCAAGGCGGTGGGCTTCTCGTGGTTGCTGCTTGCCTATCCGTGCCTGATGCTCAACTATTTCGGACAGGGCGCGCTGCTGCTCGGCACGCCGGCGGCGGTCGAAAATCCCTTTTACCTGATGGCCCCCGAATGGGCGCGGCTTCCGCTCGTCCTGATCGCGACCGCCGCCACCGTGATCGCCAGCCAGGCGGTGATTTCGGGTGCCTTTTCCGTGACGCAGCAGGCAGTCCAGCTTGGCTTTCTGCCACGGCTGCGGATTACCCACACCAGTGAGCGGGCGGCGGGGCAAATCTACATCCCTGTAGTCAATTGGGGTCTGCTGCTAATGGTGATCCTGCTCGTCCTTGGCTTTCGGGAATCGACCAATCTTGCTTCGGCCTATGGGATCGCGGTGAGCGGGACGATGATCATCACGACGCTGATGCTCGCCGTGTTGGTGTTCCAGGTTTGGAAGTGGAACCGCTTGCTCGCGACGCTGACGATCGGCCTGTTCCTGATCGTCGATGGCATCTTCTTTGCCTCGAACCTCGCCAAGGTGCTGGATGGCGGGTGGTTCCCGCTGGTCGTCGCTGCGGTGATCTTCGTGATTCTCACCACCTGGGCGCGTGGCCGGGTGCTGATGCGGCAACAGGTCGAGCAGGATGCGATGCCGCTTGGCGTGTTCGTCAAATCGGTCGAGCAGGTACATCGCGTCAGCGGGACCGCAGTGTTCCTGTCGAGCGCGCCCGATGCGGTGCCGCCCGCTCTGCTGCACAATCTCAAGCATAATCAGGTGATCCATGACCGCGTGCTGATCCTGACCGTCCAGGTTGAAGATGTGCCGCATGTCGCCCCGACCGAACGGGTCGAGGCCGAGGCAGTCGGCGCGAATTTCCATCGCGTCATTCTCCATTACGGCTTCATGGAGGAGGTTGATGTGCCGCGCGATCTGGCGCTGGTCCGCACCTGTGGCGCGCCGTTCGACATGATGCGGACCAGCTTTTTCCTTGGTCGCCAGAAGCTGCTGCCCGCGCAGGAACGGCCCGGCATGGCGCTGTGGCGCGAAAAGCTGTTCGCCTGGCTGATGCAGAGTTCGGAAAGCGCGATGGAGTTTTTCAAGCTGCCCACCAATCGCGTGGTCGAGCTTGGCAGCCAGATGCGGATCTGACCACATGGCCACGGGCCGGGCGGCGGAAGATTTGCCCGGCCCGGCAACAGGCGATAGCGTGCGGGTACCTCGTTCCTCACGCTCAGGATGTTGCCCGTGACCCTGCGTCTTGCCCTTCCCCTTCTGCTCGTCGGCGTCGCCGCACCCGCGCTCGTTTCCAACGCCGCGCCCCAGTCCGCGCCGGTCGTCGCCGATACCCGCGCGCAGGATGCGCGGCTCAACGCGTTTCTCGACGCGGCGTTCGACGCCAATGTCGCGCTGAGCCCAGAAACGCAGACGGCGCTTGGCCTCAAGACCAATTACAACAAGCTCGACGATTATAGTCGCGCCAGTGGCGAGAAGCGCATGGCGATGGCCGAGGCGACGCTCAAGCAGATGCGCGCGCAGTTCGATCCGGCGAAACTGGGGCCGCAGGCGCGGCTGAGCTATCGCCTGTTCGAAACCCAGGTCGAGCGGTCGCGCGCGGCCTACACGTTCCGCGACTATGGCTTCCCCGTATCGACCAATGGCAGCCCGGCGG
Organism: uncultured Stakelama sp.; assembly: GCA_964638925.1. GTDB lineage: Bacteria > Pseudomonadota > Alphaproteobacteria > Sphingomonadales > Sphingomonadaceae > Sphingomonas. The sequence goes on from CAZWZP010000071.1 coordinate 4,204, forward strand.
GGCAAATTCCAGTATTCCTGATCAACAACCATCGGGTCGACAGCGTGGCCGATGCGCGCGCCTATATCGCCCGCATCACCGAGGTGGAGCGCGTGATGCGCGAGGTCGCGGCAACGATGCGCGATCAGGCAAAGAAGGGCATTGTCCCGCCGAAGATGGTGTTCAAGCCGGCGCGTGAGGATGCGCGCAAGGTCATCACCGGCGCGCCCTTCGACACCGGCGCGGATAGCACGGTCCTCGCCGATTTCCGCAAGAAGGTGGGCGCGCTCAAGATCGCCGATCCCGAGAAGGCGGCGCTGATCGCCGATGCGGAGAAAGCGCTGACCGGCCCGTTCAAGCGCGGCTTCGACACGCTGTTCGCGGTGCTCGACGACATCGAGCCCAAGGCGAAGGGCAATGACGGCGCGTGGAGCCTGCCCAATGGCGCGGCCTTTTATGCCAACCGGCTGGCGCAGAATACGACAACGAACCTGACCGCAGACCAAATCCACCAGATCGGCCTCGATCAGGTCGCTGCGATCCGCCGCGAGATGGAGGCGGTCAAGGCGCGCGTCGGCTATGCCGGCACCCTCGAAAGCTTTTTCGACGTCGTGCGCACCGACTCCAGGTTCAAATTCCCCAATACCGATGCCGGCCGCGAAGCCTATCTGACCGAGGCGCGCTCGGTCGTCGCCCGGATGATGGACGTCGCCCCGCGCTGGTTCCACCGCCTGCCCAAGGCCAAGCTGGAGGTGCGCGCGGTCGAGAAATGGCGCGAGGGGACGGCGCCGGTCGCCTTCTACAACCGCCCCGCGCCCGACGGATCGCGGCCTGGCATTTATTACACCAACCTCGCCAATATGGATCAGGTGCAGAAAATTCAGCTGGAGGGGATCGCGGTGCATGAAGGCGCGCCGGGGCATCATTTCCAGATCGCGCGCGCGATGGAGCTGGAAGGGCTACCCAAGTTCCGTCGCTTCGGTGGCTACAGCGTCTACAGCGAGGGCTGGGGCCTTTATACCGAACGGCTGGCCAAAGAGATGGGGGGCTACAGCGACCCCTATTCGGAATTTGGGATGCTCTCGCTCCAGATGTGGCGCGCAATCCGGCTGGTGACCGATACCGGGCTGCACGCCAAGAAATGGAGCCGCGAGCAGGCGATCGATTATTTCAAGGCGAACTCGTCGATCTCGCCCGCCGATATCGAGCGGGAGGTGAACCGCTACATCAACAATCCAGGCCAGGCGACGAGCTATATGATCGGCCAGCTCAAGATTGCGGAGCTGCGCAAGCGCGCCGAAACGGCGCTGGGCGCACGGTTCGACATCCGTGATTTCCATGAAGTGGTGCTGGCCAATGGCGCGGTACCGCTCAACGTGCTGGAGGAAGAGGTCGATCGCTATATCGCGGGCAAGAAGGCGTGAGCAGGCAGGCGGCCGTGCTCGCCGCGTCGGTGGCGCTGGTCGGCTGTGCCACCGCTGGCCCGGCGGAAGTGCGCGTCGGCTTCGGTGCGAACGGCGTGACCTCGGCGCGCGCCAGCGGCGTGGCGGATCGGGCGACCGGTCGCCGCGTGACCGCCGACGACCCCGTGCGGATCGCGAGCATCTCCAAGCTGGTGGTCGCGCTCGGCGTGATGCGGATGGTCGAGGCGGGGCAGCTCGACCTCGACCGCGACGTGTCGGAGGTGCTGGGATGGCGGGTGCGCAACCCGGCCTTTCCCGACGCCCCGGTGACGCTGCGCCATCTGCTGTCGCACCGGTCGGGGCTGGTCGATCCCGACGAGTATCGCGTGCCGCTTGGCGAACGGCTTGCCGATGTGATCGCGCGGCCCGCCTTGTGGGACGGGCAGCATCGGCCGGGCAGCTATTTCCGCTATTCCAACGTGGCCTTTCCGGTGATCGCAAGCGTGATGGAGAAGGCGGGCGATGAGCGGTTCGACCGGCTGATACAGCGACTGGTGCTCGCGCCGCTCAAGCTCGACGCGTGCTTCAACTGGTCGACTTGCTCCGACGCAAAAATCGCGCGGCACGTCGTGCTCTATCGCGCCACCGGGGAGGTCGCGCTCGACGATCTGGGCGGCAGGCGCCCCGATTGTCCGGTGATTGCGACCTCAGGCTGCGATCTGGCCGCGTATCGGCTGGGAGAGAATGGTGCGCTGTTCTCGCCGCAAGGGGGCTTGCGTGCGTCGATGCGCGACCTGGCGGTGATCGGCGCGATGCTGATCCGCAATGACGGGAGCTTTCTGAAACCCGCGTCGATTGCCGAGCTGGAGCGCGTCGCGTGGCGCTTCGACGGCGCGAATGGCGACACGAGCGACGGCTTCTACTGCCAATATGGACTGGCGGTGACGACGCTGCCGACTGCGCAGGCCGGGTGTGACGACGATCTGTTCGGCGACGGGCGCACCCGGATCGGTCATGCCGGGGAAGCCTATGGGCTGCGCTCGGGCTTGTGGATCGACCGTGCGGCAGGGACAGGCGTCGCCTTCTTCGCCACCGCCACCCCGCCGGTGAGCAAGGGCCGTACCGCGTTCAGCGTCGAGGAGGAAAGGCTGGCGAAGGGCAAATAAGTGGGGAGCTTCTGTTGCCCGGTGCTCCCCGTACCGCTGGAATCCGCTTCTGTTGCCCGGTGCGGTCCAACCGCGCATTTTAGTCTAACCTTAGTCCGTTAGGACTTGGGGTTAGGCCGCAATAGCGAGTGCTTCGTTATCGTTGGCACTTGTGAGTATGGGCCGTCACGGTGGTCCCATTCCGAACGAAAGAAACGCTTTTCAACACACGTCGATCCTGGTTCGGCCCCGTCAGAAACGGTGTCCAGAAACACCACCTTATGGTGGAGCCGCCGGGTACTGCCCCCGGGTCCGCTGCGTCTATTGCACGCCACAATTTATCGTCATAGCCGGGCGAACCCGGCATTGACCAATATAGGGCGGGAAATCCGAATGAAAAGAGTGGGATTAGGCCTTCCCATCGCCACAAAGTGAGCGCAAAGGCTGTTCGATGCTGACTCAGCGTTCCCGTTACGCCCTGCGCGCGATGTTGTTTCTGGCCAAGCAGCCCCGAGACGGGGCGCCGACGCCGATGACGCGCATTGCCGCCGAAGCCAATGTACCGCGCAAGTTCCTCGAACTGATCCTGGCCGATCTGCGGGAGGCCGGGTTCATCCTGTCGACGCGCGGCAAGATGGGCGGCTATCGGCTCGCGCGTGCCAATCACCTGATTTCGCTGGGTGAGATCATCCGCGTGATCGAAGGGCCGCTGGCATTGGTACCGTGCGTCAGCCGCACCGCCTATCGCTCCTGCCTCGACTGCAAGGACGAGGCGAGCTGCGCGATCCGCCATGCCATGGCGCGTGTGCGCGACGAAACCGCGCGAATCCTCGACGGCACCAGCCTGGCGGATGCCACCGCCGAGGATCTGGTCGCGGCTTAATTTGGTGGGCGCCTGACGGCGCGCGGCACCGGCCCGCGCCCCCACTCAGGCCGCTTCGTTCCGCTTCTTCAGCTCATCGCGAATCTCGCGCAGCAGCACCACATCGTCCGGATCGGCGGCGGGTTCGGCGGTGCCCTCGGCCTTTTCCTTTTCGACCTTCGCCAGCAGCTTGTTGACCGAGCGGACCAGCAGGAAGACGATGAAGGCGAGGATCAGGAAGTTGATCGCCACGGTGATGAACTGGCCAAAGCCGAACAGCGGCACGCCGGCGGCCTTCAGCGCGGCATAGTCCGACGCCGACCCGGTATAGCCCGCCGGAATCTCACCGAGCCGGATGAAATAGCTCGAAAAATCGAACCCGCCGACCACCGGCATGATGATGTCGTCGGTCAGCGACTTGGTGATCGTCCCGAACGCCGCGCCGATGATGACCCCGACGGCGAGGTCGAGGACGTTGCCGCGCGCGATGAAGGTGCGGAATTCCTTGAGCATATGCTCCCCCTTGTGATTTCCGATCGACGCTACCCAACGCTCAGGCGCGGCGCAAATTTCCGGTTTCCATTGCGCGGGGGTCCGACGGTCCCTAGATTTGCGGTGTCGTATCGATGCGACACACTATGAGGGACTCATCGCGATGAAGCTTCGTCTGGTTGCCGCGCTGGTTGCCGCGGCCATGCTGTCCGCCTGCGGGCTCAACAGCGTTCCGACCGCCGAGGAAAACGCCAAGGCGAAATGGGCCGAGGTGCAGAACCAGTATCAGCGCCGCGCCGATCTGATCCCCAACCTCGTCTCCACCGTCCGCGCTGCGGGCGGACAGGAAAAGGCGATCCTGGTCGAAGTGACGCAGGCACGCGCCGCCGCGACGCAGGTGCGCGTCAGCGATGCCGATCTGACCGACCCCGCCAAGCTCGCCGCCTATGACCGGGTGCAGGCGGGGGTAACGCTGACGCTGCAGCGGCTGCAGGAAGCTTATCCCGAACTCAAGAGCCAGGCCAATTACGCCACGCTGATGACCCAGCTGGAGGGGACGGAGAACCGCATCGGCATCGCCCGCCGCGATTATAACGAGGCGGTGCAGAGCTATAACACCACCATCCGCACCTTCCCCGACGCGATTGGCGCCAAGATCTTCTACGGCGCCAAGCCGATGGCCCCGTTCCAGGCAACCACCCCGGGTGCCGACACCGCGCCCAAGGTGGATTTCGGGAACGGCACCTGATCGCGCCGGGAGCGGCCGGAATGAAACGCGGGTTGGTCGCACTGACGGGGCTTGCGCTGACGGGATGCAGTGAAGCCCCGTCCTGTCCATCGGCCGACCCGTTTCCGTTGCCCACGCTCACGGGCCGGGTGGTCGACAATGCCGGGCTGTTGCCGCCCGCTCGGCAGGACAAGTTGAGCGCCGCGCTAGCGGACGTCGAGCGGCTGACGCGCCATCAATTCGTCGTCGTCACCGTACCGTCCCTGCACGGCAGGTCGATTGACGATGTGGGTCTGATGTTGGGCAAGTGCTGGGGCATCGGGCGCAAGGACCATGATGACGGGGTGCTGCTCGTCGTGGCTCCAACGGAGCGTAAAGTGCGGATCGAAGTCGGATATGGCCTCGAACGGACGCTAACCAACAGCGAGGCGAAGGCCATCATCGACCAACATATTCTGCCCAGCTTCAGGCGGGGTGCGCTGGCAGCGGGAATTTTTCGTGGAAGCGCGGCGATCATCCGCGAAATCGACGATTTGGGAGCAACGCCATGAGGTTCGTGCATCTGGTTCTGGCACTGCTGCTCGCCGCATTCGCCGGGCAGGCGGCGTCGGCGCAGAGCTTTCCGAAGCTGACCGGGCGCGTCGTCGATGCCGCCGATCTGCTGAGCCCGGCGCAGGAAGCGGAATTGACCGCGATGTCGGACGCGACCGAGAAGGCGACCGGGCGGCAGCTCGTCGTCGCGACCGTGCCCGACCTGCAAGGATATCCGATCGAGGATTTCGGCTATCGGCTTGGTCGCGACTGGGGAATCGGGCAGAAGGACGCCAACAATGGCATCATTCTGCTGGTCGCGCCGCAGGAGCGCAAGGTGCGGATCGAGGTCGGCTATGGGCTTGAACCGATCATGACCGACGCGCTGTCGGGGATGATCGTCCGCGACACGATCATCCCGCGCTTCAAGGATGGCGACATGCCCGGCGGGATCATGGCGGGTGCCGCCGCGATCAACGAGCAGCTGAAACTCCCATTGGAGGCCGCCGAGGCGCGCGCCAAGCAGCTGATCGACAGCGGCAAGTCACGCAAGAAGGACGGCGCAGGGGTGTTCGTGCTGATCTTCTGGGTGGTGATCCTGTTGATGGTCGTGTTGCCGATCGTGATCGGCGCAGCGCGCGGCAAGAAGTATCGCCGCGGTCGTGCGCCCGTGGTGATCTGGGGCCCCGGCTGGGGCGGCGGCGGCGGATCGTCCTGGGGCGGCGGTGGCGGCTCCTGGGGTGGAGGCGGCGGCGGCTTTGGCGGTGGCGGCGGATTTTCCGGCGGCGGCGGGTCGTTCGGCGGCGGCGGCGCATCGGGGGGATGGTGATGGCACGGCGATTTACAGCTGAGGAACATGCCCGCGTCAC
>CAZWZP010000071.1:10282-13214 GCA_964638925.1 uncultured Stakelama sp.
ATCATTATCATGATGTCTCGCTCTATTATGCCGGCGCGGCGATGCTCGCGGCTTTGGGGTTGTTCGCCTTTTTCCCCGACCTGCTCGATGCCAAGCTGGCGCTGTTCACCGGCGGCTGGGGCGAGGCCGAACGGCATCTCCAGCTCGCGTTGCTGGTGGTGGTGCAGGCGGTGATCTTCCTCGCCGTGCGTTTCGGGTTCGAGGCGCTGCCGGGGCGCGGCGTGCTGATCCCCGGCGCGGTGCGCGGGCGTCGGGTGCGGCGGCGCGCGGTGCAGTTCTTCAAGGCGAGCGCCGAGAAGCGCACCGCCGAACGCGTCGGCGTCCTGCTCTATGTGAGCCTGGCCGAACACCGTGCCGAGATCATCGCCGACGAAGCGATCCTGGCCAAGGTCGAAGAGGGCGTGTGGGGCGAGGCGATGGTGGCGCTGGTCGACAAGGTGCGCGCGGGCGATCCGGCGGGCGGCATGGCCGATGCCGTGACGCGGATCGGCGCGGTGCTGACGACGCACTTCCCGAAGACGGAAGGTGACGCCAACGAGCTGCCGGATCGGCTGATCGAATTGTGAGCTTCCCCGACAGCGACGCGCCAGTCGAGACCGTCTGGCAGGGCAAGTTCATCACCGCGAAGCGCCAGGGCCGCTGGGAATATGTCGCGCGCGCGCGTAGCATTCGCGCAGCGGTGATTGTCGCGATCGATGAAGACGGGCATTTACTGCTGGTCGAGCAATATCGCGTGCCGCTCGGCCGCCGCTGCCTCGAACTGCCTGCGGGCCTGATCGGCGATGGCGGTGATGACGAGGCGGACGAGACCGCCGCCGCGCGCGAGCTGGAGGAAGAAACTGGCTATCGCGCCGAACGAATCGAATCGCTCGGCGAGTTTTTCTCCTCGCCCGGCATGGTCAGCGAGAGTTTCACGCTGGTGCGCGCGCATGGCCTGACGCGCGTGAGCGACGGCGGCGGCGTGGAGGGCGAGGACATCATCGTCCACCGCGTCAAGCTGGCGGACGTTCCAGCCTATGTCTCCGAGTGCCGCGCGCGCGGCATGGCGATCGACGTCAAATTGCTGCTGGCGCTGGGAAGCAGCCTGCTCGGCTAGCCGTTACCGGAAATTGTCGGCGTAGGCCTGCAGCTTGAGCGTCTTCACCGGCGCGGGGACGACATGCGCGTCGATGCCCTCGCGCTTCGCATAATCCTGCGCCGCTTCCAGCGTCGGGAAGTTCAGCCGCAGCTGCGCGCGCGTGTCGCCCGATCCGGCCCAGCCGGTGAGCGGGTCGGGGCGCTGCTTCTCATTCGATTCGAATTCGAGCACCCAGCGATCGGTGCGGGCGCGGCCCGACTGCATGGCGTTCTTCGGGCGCTGATAGATGCGTGCGGTCGACATGCCCCTTTAACCCGATCTTCCGCGCCGTGCATCCGCATTTTTCGTGCGCAGCGTCGCGCTGGCCGCAGCGGGATCGTCGGGCCAAGGGTGGCGCGGGTAGCGCCCACGCATTTCCTTGGCGACATCGGCCCAGCTGCCCTTCCAGAAACCGGGCAGATCGCGCGTCGTCTGGATCGGGCGGCCGGCGGGGGAGGTGAGCGACAGGACCAGTGGCGTGCCGTCGCCCAGCATGGGATGCGCGGCGAGGCCGAACAATGCCTGCACCCGCACCTCGACGGTTGGGCCACCCTCAGCGGCATAGTCGATCGCGTGGCTCGATCCGGCGGGAGTCTCCAGCCGCGCCGGGGCGAGGCGGTCGAGCGTCTTTTGTCCGTCCCAACCGATCCGGTTCTGAAGGGCGTGGGTCAGTCCTTCGCCTGCGATGGCGTCAAGCCTGCGTTTTCCGTTCAGCAACGGCGGTAGCCAGTCGTCGAGATCGGCGATCAGCGCGGTGTCGGAAAGTGCGTCGAGGCCGGCAAAGGCCGCGCGCGTGCGCAGCGCCTGTGCGGTGTCGGACCATGGCAGCAGCGCCAGCCCGTGCACGCGCACCCCTTCGAGCAGGGCGGCGGCGATCTCATCCGGGTCCGCGGCGCTGTCGGGGCCGGACGACAGGCGGATCGCGCCCAGCCGCCGCTCGCGCGTCGCCTCGACCCGGCCGGTCGCGGGGTCGAAGCGGACATGGCGGCGCGTCTCGATGCGGTCGGCGAACAGGCTGTCGATCTGCGCCGGGTCGAGCGGAGCGGCGGAGAGGATGCGCGCGCCTGCGGCCATGCCCTGCGTCTCGGCGACCGCGAGCCATTCGTGGCGGGCGAGCGAGCTGGTCGGATCAAGCTTGAACCCGCGTCCGCCGGCAGAAGCCCAGGTCTCGCCCGACGCGTCGCGGCGCCGCGCGATGCGGTCGGGGAAGGCCAGCGCGATGCACAGCGCCACGTCTTCAAAGCCCTCTCCCCTCCGGGGAGAGGGTTGGGAGAGGGGCAGGAGTGGAGATGGCATCGCACTTCCCCTCTCCCCGGCCCTCTCCCCAGAGGGGAGAGGGGGAAGTTTCGCCCAGCGTTCGGCCAGCTTCCACGCCGCCTCCGCGCGCTGCCCGCGCTCGCTGCGCCAGCGGCGCATCCGCGATTCGAGATCCGCGTCATTGCCGCCCAACCCGCGCTCGCCAAGCAGCACGGCGACCTGCGCGGCGGTGGCGGCCATGCCCATTTCCCCCGCGCGCACCAGCATATGACCCAGCCGGGGCGGCAGCGGTAGCGCAGCAATTGCCTTGCCATGCGCGGTCGGGCGGCCATCGGGGTCGAGCGCGTCGAGTGTCGTCAACCGCGCCCGCGCCTCGGCCACTGCAGCGGCGGGCGGTGGGTCGAGCCAGCGCAGGTCGCGTGGATCGGCGACACCCCATAACGCGCAATCAAGCGCCAGCGCCGACAGGTCTGCCTCCAATATCTCGGGCGGGTCGTATGGCGGCAGCCCCGCCATCGCCGCCGCTTCCCACAGCCGGTACGCAACCCCCGGCCCCTG
>CAZWZP010000072.1:0-7363 GCA_964638925.1 uncultured Stakelama sp.
GCGAGATCGCCGCCATCCTGATGCCCGTTGCACGGCCGCTGGAAGTCACCGCCTTTCCGCGGCCGCAGGTCATCCTCGTCGTCGGCGTCAACGGCTCGGGCAAGACCACGACCATCGCCAAGCTCGCCGCGATCCTCAAGGATCAGGGGCTGAAGGTGATGGTCGCGGCGGGCGACACGTTCCGCGCCGCCGCGATCGGCCAGCTGCGCACCTGGGCCGAGCGGATCGGCGTGCCGATCGTTGCGGGGGCGGAAGGTGGCGACGCGGCGGGGCTGGCGCATGAGGCATTGAAGCGCGCCGAAGCGGAGGGAATCGACCTACTGATCGTCGACACCGCCGGGCGGTTGCAGAACAAGCGCGAGCTGATGGACGAGCTGGCGAAGATCCGCCGCGTGCTCGGGAAGCTGGACCCAGACGCGCCGCACGATGTGCTGCTGGTGCTCGACGCGACCACCGGGCAGAATGCACTCAACCAGATCGCGGTGTTTCAGGAAGTCGCGGGCGTCACCGGCATGGTGATGACCAAGCTGGACGGCACTGCGCGCGGTGGCGTGCTGGTCGCGGCGGCGGAGAAATACGGCCTGCCGATCCACGCGATCGGCGTCGGCGAGAAGGTCGACGATCTGCGCGGATTCGACCCGCGCGAAGTGTCGCGGATCATCGCCGGGGTGGAGGCGTTGACTCAGGGTCGAGGTTGAGGCCCACGCGTTAAACCACGTCACCCCGGGCTTGACCCGGGGCCCAGCTACCTTGCCCGCGGCGGAAGAAGCTGGGCCCCGGGTCTAGGCCGGGGGTGACAATTGTGTTGGACGAGGTTCGAGCTTCATCGACTAGCCCATCGACCGTTTGTAAGAGTGCTCCCATGACCGAATCCACGCCCCCAAAGCCCGCCCCCTCCCCCGGACTGCGCATGTTGATCGATTTCGGTCCACTGATCGTGTTTTTCGTGGTCAATCAGTTCACACCCGGACCGGCGCTGGCAAAGATGCTGGCAGCGACGGCGGCGTTCATGGCGGCGATCTTTGTCGCGATGGCGCTGTCCTGGTGGAAGACGCGGCATATTTCGCCGATGCTGTGGATATCGGGCGGGTTCGTCCTGATCTTTGGCGCGCTGACCCTGTGGTTCCACAACGGCACCTTCATCAAGATGAAGCCGACGATCGTTTATTCGCTGTTCGCGGTCGTGCTGAGCTACGGGCTGATCGCGCGCAAGCCGTTGCTCCAGAATCTGCTCGGCACTGCCTATCCCGGCCTGAGTGAGCGGGGGTGGAAGCTGCTGACGGTGAACTGGGCGGTGTTCTTCGTGATCATGGCGGTGCTCAACGAAATCATCTGGCGCTGGACCGCACCCGGCCCGCAGGACGATCTGAGCTTCTGGGCCGGCTTCAAGCTGTGGGGCGCGATCCCGCTGACGCTGTTGTTCGCGATGGGTAACATCCCGCTGCTATTGCGCCACGGGCTGCAGACCGATGGCGAAATCGTCGACAAGGCGTTGCCGCCGGAACAATGACGCCGCCGGTCAGGGCGGCGTGCAGGTCCACGGGTTTGACGCGGTGTTCGGGCCGGTTTGCTTGCAGAACTGCGTGGGCACCGTGGTCTGCCGTGGCATAAAATGGAATGTCCAGCCCTGCGGCGTGTTCGACGGGGCGATCATCGCGATGTGATGGCTGTGGCCGTTGAACGCCTTCTCGATGGTGCCGATCCGACCCGCATTTTCGAACCCCTTGGCGGCGATCGTTTTCTGCGCGGTCTGCAATCCCGCAATCTGCTGCTTCAACTGCGCGATCTCGGCCTTCAGGGCATCAATTTGCGGCTGCGGCGCGGCACCTTGCGCCACGTTCAAAGCCGTAGGATTCAGGGAAACGGGAGCTGCGGGTTGCCGCGCGAACGCGATTCCGGTCGCCACGACGGCGCTACCGGCCAGGACAAGAACCACCTGTCTGCGAACATTGGGCATGGGAAATCCTCTCGACAGAAAAAGGAAACGCCACACGCCCGTCCCGAATCGAAATCGACCGGCGGAACGAACCACCGGTCGATATCATGTCAGTACCGCAATGATCGAGCGGAATTGGCGATCAGCCAGCCTGATCGGCGCGGCTGACGCCTTCGCCGTCGAGGTTGGCGGCGACAAAGTCCCAGTCGATAATCTTGGTGATCGCTTCCAGATAGCCCGGGCGCGCGTTGCGGTAATCGATGTAATAGGCGTGCTCCCACACGTCGATCGTCAGCAGCGGCTTGTAATCATAGACGACCGGCGTGTCGGCGTCGTGGAGCGAGGTCACCTTGATCTCGTCGCCGTCGAGCACCAGCCAGCCCCAGCCGTTGGAGAAATGCGCGGTGGACTCGGCGATCAACTGCTTGACCAGCTCTTCCTTCGACCCGAACTTCGCTTCGATCAGCTCGGCCAGCTTGCCGGTCGGCTCCTTGGGCTCGGGCGTCAGGCCGAACCAGTAGAAGCTATGATTCCAGATCTGCGCGCTGTTGTTGAACAGGCCCTTGTCGCCGGTTTCCTTGGCGTGGCGGATCACCTCGACCAGCGACTTGCCTTCAAGCCCCTTGTCCGCGACGAACCCGTTGGTCTTGTCGACATAGGCCTTGTGATGCTTGCCATAATGGAACTCGAGCGGTTCGGCCGAGATCGTCGGGGCGAGCGCGTCCTTGGCATAAGGGAGCGTGGGAAGTTCGAACGCCATGGGATTACCCTCCGTTTTTTGGTTCGCGACCGCCTAACGCATGACGCCCACGAATGCCGCACAAATTTTTCTGCGGAGCGGATCGACTGGGGCGATCAGCGGGTAATTCCCCCCCTGCCCCGCAGGGGAGGTGGCACGCGCGGCGTGACGGAGGGGCGGCCGCGCAGGCGGCCGAGGACAGCTCGGCAAAATTCCGCCGTCTTCGCGGCGGCCCCTCCACCAGCCTTTGGCTGGTCCCCCTCCCCCAGCAAGCTGGGGGAGGAATTGATCAGCCGCCCGCGTTGAGCAGGTCGTGACGCTTGAGGGCGTGGCGGAGCTGGTCGTAGCTGAGGCCCAACGCCTCGGCGGTCGCGCGCTGATTGTAGCGGTTTTCGGACAGCGCGCGGCTGAGCAGTTCGCGCTCGAAACGGTTGACGCGGCTCTTGAAGTCGCCGGACAGATCGTCCTCGTGGCGCGGCAGCGGGCCGGGTTCCTCGGTCGTCAATTGGACCGGGGCGGCGTTGCCGGGGATGCCGCGCGGCATCGGGCGCGGGCGATAGGGGGAGGCAAAGGGGTCGATCTGAATCTCGTCCACCGGCCCCGAACGGTCCCAGCGATAGACCGACCGTTCGACCACGTTGCGCAGTTCGCGCACATTGCCGGGCCAATCGTGATTGGTCAGCCCGTCAAGCGCCGTCGGGCCGAACCCCTCCCAATCGCGCCCCAGCTCCGCCGCCATGCGCCGTCCGAAAAACTCGGCGAGTACCAGCACATCGCCGGCGCGCGCGCGCAGCGGGGGCAGCGTCACGACCTCGAACGACAGCCGGTCGAGCAGATCGGCGCGGAACGTCCCCTTCTCAACCCGGTCGGGCAGATCCTCATTGGTCGCAGCCACGATGCGGACGTCGACGCGCATCGGGCGCGAGGAACCGATCCGGGTGATCTCGCCATATTCGACAGCGCGCAACAGCCGGTCCTGCGCGGCCATGCTGAGCGTGCCGAGTTCGTCGAGGAACAAGGTGCCGCCATCAGCCTCCTCGAACCGCCCGGGACGTCCCTTGGTCGCGCCGGTGAACGATCCGGCCTCGTGCCCGAACAATTCCGCCTCAATCAGCGTTTCAGGCAGCGCAGCGCAGTTCATGATGACCAGCGGCTGATCCCAGCGTGGGGAGAGGCGATGCAGGCGCTCGGCGACCAGCTCTTTACCGGTCCCGCGCTCGCCGATCACCAGCACCGGACGGTCGAGCGCGGCCGCGCGCGAGGCGAGTTCAAGCGCGTCGAGAAAGGCTCCCGACTGGCCGACGACATGGGTGGTCCGCTCCATGCCGAACTCTTGGGATATTTTCCCAAGTTTTGGCAAGCGCGAAGTTTCGCAGATTCCTCCGAAGCGCGAAAATCGACGGAAATCTAAGGAAAAAACGAATTGGCACGCCCCGTGCAAAGTTCCTGGCAAGCCGCGAAGGGCGGCGAACGAAACGAACAAATCGAGGGACGGAAAACAATGTACAAGGGCAACAACAGCTTTCGCACGACGCTGGCGGCGCTGGTCTGCACCCTGGTCGTAAGCACCACCAGCCTGGCAACCGTGGTCGGCCCTGCCGTCACGGCGACGGACGGGGTCGCGGTTTCCACCCGAGCCATCGCGTAAGCGATCCCGCCGGGCGGGTACCCCCTAGCCCGCCCGGCGGCACGAGTTTCCAAGGAGCTAAATTCAGATGGGCATTTTCTCTCGCACCCGCGACATCATCGCCGCCAACTTCACCGACTTGCTCGACAAGGCGGAAGACCCGGCGAAGATGATCCGCATGATCATCCTCGAAATGGAGGAGACGCTGGTCGAAGTCCGCGCCAGCGCGGCCCGCACCATCGCCGACCAGAAGGAAATGCGCCGCCACATCGCCAAGCTGGAAAACCTCCAGATGAGCTGGACCGAAAAGGCCGAGCTGGCGCTGAGCAAGGACCGCGAGGACCTGGCCAAGGCCGCACTGGTCGAGCGCCAGAAGGCGTATGACATGTGCGATCAGCTGAATGCGGAGATCGCGGTGCTCGACGATGCGCTGCGCGCGTCGGAAGAGGATATCGCCAAGCTGCAAACCAAGCTGCGCGACGCCCGTGCCCGCCAGAATGCGATCATGACCCGCCTGGAAAGCGCCAACAACCGCGTCAAGCTGCGCGAGATGACCCATGGATCGAAGGTCAGCGACGCATTCAGCCGCTTCGACCTGCTCGAACGCCGTGTCGACTTCGCCGAGGGCCGCGCCGACGCGCTGGCGCTGGGCGCGCCGAAGAAGACGCTGGAGGAGGAAATCGCCGAGCTCCAGTCGGCCGAGAAGGTCGATGCCGAGCTGGCCGCGCTCAAGGCGCGCCTGAACAAGGGGAATTAAGCCATGGAAGACATCCTGGTCCCGATCGGCGTCGTCGGTATGCTCTTCATCGGGATGCCCTGGGTCATCCTCCACTATGTGACCAAGTGGAAACAGGCCAAGTCGCTGACCGGCGAGGACGAGAACCTGCTCGACGAGCTGCACTATACCGCACGCCGCCTGGAGGATCGTCTCCACACCATCGAGCGGATCATCGCCGCCGATAATCCCGAGTTCCGCCTGCGCGGCAATGACACGCCGCCGGCCCACGAACTCCCCGACTATGAACGCGCACGGAGGAACTGAGATGTCTGTCAGCCGCACGCAACTGTATCGCGACAAGGTCAACGGCAAGTGGCTCGGGATCTGTGAAGGTCTGGGCGAATATACCGGGGTCGACCCGTTGTGGATCCGCCTGGGCTTCCTCGCTCTGCTGGTCGCCACCTTCCCGCTGATGTTCTTCGTCTATATCGGCCTCGCCATGGTCGTCTCGCAGAAGCCGATCGGCCTCTACGACAATGCCGAGGAAGCGAAATTCTGGCAGGGCGTGCGGGCCAATCCGCGCCGCTCGACCCAGGAAGTCCGCTCCAAGCTGCGCGACATCGACCGCCGCATGGCCGATATCGAGACCTATTATACGAGCCGCAATACGCAGCTCGCCGACGAGATCGAGCGCCTGCGCTGAGCGCGCGCCGATCCGACGAACAGGGAGACATGACATGAACTGGGGTGGACCGGGTTTCGTCATCGCCATCATCGCGATCACGACCTTTGGCTGGCTCGCTTCGACCTGGATCCGCGCCAAGCACGGATACCCGATCGAGAATGAATGGATGGGGATGACCGCCAAGGAAAACCCCCAGGCCGACCGCAAGATCGAACTGCTGACGAACGAGAATGAGCGGCTGAACGGCCAGGTCAGCCGGCTGGAGGAGCGGATCGCAGTGCTGGAACGCATCGCCACCGACCCCGCCGAGCGGACCGCCCGCGAAATCGACAGCCTGCGCTGAGAAGGACGAGAGACATGGAAAAGCTGCACTTCTTCACCGCGCTGGCCCCCACGATCGCCATCGTCGGCGTGGCCGGAATGATCGGGTGGATATTCACCACCTGGCTCCGCATCAAGAACGGCTACCCGCTCGACGGGGCCTGGGGTCAGGCGGTGTATCCGCAGAAGAATGAAGAGATGATCGAGCGGATCAAGCTGATCAGCCAGGAAAATGCCCAGCTTCGCGCCGAACTGGGTTCGGTCAAGGACCGGCTGGCCAATGTCGAGCGGATCGTGACCGACAGCAGCCACGCACTGGATCGCGAGATCGAGGCGCTGCGGGTCGGCAAGAATTAAGGGACCGGACGATGGGCGACAAACAGAGCTTCATACTCGGCTTCTTCTTCATCGTGGTCGGCATCCCGGTGATCCTTGGCGTCGGCGGCGACATGTTCCGACGCTGGCTGAAGCACAAGGAGAAGATGGCCGAAGCGCTCAGCGCCCAGACCGCCGAAAAGGCCGCGCAATATGCGGCCCATACCGAGCGGCTGGAGCAGCGGGTGCGGGTGCTGGAGCGGATCGTGACCGACAAGGGTGTCGATCTGGCGGACGAAATCGAACGGCTGCGCGACGACCGGCCGGTGAACTGAACCAACGAATTTTGTGAGGGAGTATCTACCATGTTGATCGGAGTTTTCGCGGTGCTGGGCGTCATTGGCGCGATCGGCGTCACGATGGCCGAGATGCGCGACCGCCCCGTCCGCCGCGCCGCGCGGCTGGCCCGCGAAGCGGCACCGCAACCGGCCGAATAAGCCCCAAGGGGCATACGAGATCAGACGAACAGGAGGCAGGTATGGAATGGGCGTTCATGGTGGTGATGATCGTAGCGATCGTAACCGTCGGCAACATCGTCCGCGCCCGCATGGGCATCCAGAAGGATGGCCGCGGCAACGACTATGTCGCCCATAATCCTGCGGCGAGCGCCGAAGCCCGCCGCCTGGAGCAGGAAGTGCGCACGCTGAAGGACCGCATCGCGGTGCTGGAGCGGGTGATCACCGACAATCATTCGAGCGTGAGCCTCGACCGCGAGATCGAGAAGCTGCGCGACGACCGCAACTGAAGTCCGGCGGGAACCGGAGGAGGATGTGATGACCGACCCCAATTTCTACATGGTCATGGCGCTGGCGACCCTTGCGGGGCTGGGCATGGTGACCGGAGCGGGCCTCGCCGGATGGCGCGGCTGGCTGGCCTTCAAGCGGCAGGAACTGTCGCTGGTCCATCAGGCCGATACCGCCCACACTGCGCCGACCAATGCTGGCGCGCGGATCGAGATCGCG
>CAZWZP010000072.1:7518-10769 GCA_964638925.1 uncultured Stakelama sp.
CTTCGGATAAAGAGCCCCCGGAGCAGCGGCGAAACGGTTGGGAGGCCACCGCCACTGCACCACGGGAGCGGCAGCTGCAGACGCCGCTCCCACCCCTTTAAAGCTCAGTCGATCACACGGTGACGCTTCAGAAAGGTCACCGCATCGACCATCAGCCGATCCTGCACAACGGGATCGAATTTCCCATGCACCCCGCCGGGCACGATATGCAATTCGCCCGGCACCTTCGCCCGGTCGAGCGCGGCTTTCAGCGCGGTCGAGGCGGCAAGCGGGACGACCGGGTCGGCATCGCCATGAACGATGAAGACCGGGGGCAGGCCCGGGCGGACGCGGGTGATCGGCGACATGCGGGTGGCCATTGCGGCACCCGCCTCCCCCTCACCCACCCATTTGCCGATCGACGGGCTGTTCCACGCGCCAAGCGATTGCGGGCGCAGGTCGGTGGGGCCGTAAAAGTCAATCACTGCCGCCGCGCGCGGCGCGGGTCCGCACTCCGCGGGATCGAGCCCCTCGCTCGCGTCGATCGTGGCCGCCATCAGCGCAAGATGCGCGCCCGCCGATGTTCCCATCAGCACGATCCGGCGCGGGTCCAGCCCCTCACGCTCCGCCGACCGCGCGATCCAGCCCATCACGCAGCGCACATCCTCAACCGCAGCCGGCGCGCGCGCCTGCCCCGACAGGCGATATTGCATACTGACCACCGCAAACCCCGCCTCGACAAAGCGGCGATAGCCGGTCCAGCCCTTGGGCCGTTCACCCCGCGCCCAGGCTCCACCATGGATGACGACCAGTACCGGCGCGCGCTTGCCCTTTCCCGATTGCGGGCGGTGGAGGTCGAGGTGCAGCGGGCCGCTCTCAGCGGTGCGATAGACGATGTCGCGCTGGCTGACGACCTCGGGCGCGGTTTGCCGTGCGGCCACCGGCGCCGCCAGAGCCGCCATCGCCAATCCCAGCCCGATCCATGTCCGCATGTGATACCTCCAGCAAATTTGTGCCAGCTTAGGGTGAGTATGGGTGACGTGGAAGTCCGGCCCCGCTAAGGGCGCGGCATGACCAGCCTGTCCGACCTGACCGACGAATATGAGTTCCTCGACGCCGACGACCGCTACCGGTTGCTGATCGACCTCGGCAAGGCGCTGGAGCCGATGCCCGAGCCCCTCAAGACCGATGCCACATTGGTGCGCGGTTGTTCGGCGGCGGTATGGGTCTATCCGACGGTGCGCGACGACGGGTCGCTACATTTCCTGGCCGACAGCAATGCCGCGATCACCAAGGGGATTATCGCGCTGGTCCTGCTGACGGTGCAGGATCGCGCGCCAGCCGAGATTTTGGCGACCGATATCGAAGCCGCACTCGCACCGTTCGACCTGCGCAACCAATTGAGCTCCAACCGCACGCAGGGCATCCCCAACATGATCGCGCTGATCCGCGCCACGGCAGAACGCTACGCCGCATGAGCGCCGAGGGGGGCAAGCTCTACCGCGCGATCTGGCGCTGGCATTTCTATGCCGGGTTGTTCGTCGTGCCGTTCATCCTGCTGCTGGCGCTGACCGGGGCGATCTATCTGTTCAAGCCGCAGCTGGACGCATGGCAGGAGCGCGACTGGGGCGGACTGCCGGTCGCCGGGGCGGTGACGCCCGACGCGCAGCTCAAGGCGGCGCTGGCGGCGGTGCCGGGCGCGACCTTCCACAGTTACCGCCTGCCTGCGGCCACTGGTGACGCCGCCGTCATCCATGTCGGCCTGGCCGAAGGCGGAATGCGCGACATCGCCGTGTCGCCCCAGGGCAAGGTGATCGCGATCGACGATCCCGAAGCGCGGATCGCCGCGACCGTCTCACGCATCCATGGCTCGCTGTTGCTGGGTTATTGGGGCGGACTGCTGGTCGAGACCGCCGCCTGCTGGGCGATCCTGCTGATCCTGTCGGGCCTGTATCTGTGGTGGCCGCGCGGGCGCGGGCTGGCGGGCGTGCTGTGGCCGCGCCTGGGCGCGCGCGGACGGATCGTCTGGCGGGATCTCCATGCGGTGACGGGGTTCTGGGTTTCGGGGCTTGCACTGGTGCTGCTCGTTTCCGGCCTGCCGTGGACCGATGGCTGGGCGACCGCGTTCCGCGCGGTGCGCGCCGAACTCGGGCTGGTGCAGGGGCCGCAGCAATGGAAGGGCGGCGTCGACCTTCATGCCGAGCACGACCATGAGGCGATGCTGCGCGCAGCGGCGAGCGGGAAACCCATGCCGATGGGCATGACGCTGACCGACATGGTCGCGCGGGCGCAGGCCGAGGGCATCCCCGCCCCCGCAATTCTCTCCCCGCCCGGCGCGCCTGCCCAGTTCGGCCCGCCCAACGGCAATGTGTGGAAGCTGACCAGCGTGACGCAGAACCGCCCGATCGCGCGCACGGTGACGTTCGATCCGATGACCGGCGACGTGACGACGCGCAGCGGCTTTGCCGACAAGCACCCGATCGACCGGGTGATCGGCTATGGCATCGCCTGGCATGAAGGGCAGTTGTTCGGGTGGGCCAACCAGCTGATCGGCGTGTTGACCGCGCTCGCACTGGTCTTGCTCGCGATCAGCGGCACGGTGATGTGGTGGCGACGCCGGCCGGACGGATCGCTGGGTGCGCCGCCGCGTCCGAGTGACGCCAAACTGAAGGTGGTGGCCGCGATCACGCTCATCGCTGCAGCGCTGCTGCCGATGCTGGCGCTTTCGCTGCTGCTGATATTTGCAATCGACCGGCTGATCCTGCCGCGCTTTCCGCGCGCCGCAACGTGGCTCAACCGTACCCGCCCGGCCTGAAACACTACCTGGCCGGGCGGGCCGTCGTCCGCCGGTGCTCAAAGAGGGAAATCACACCGGCGGGGTGTCGCGCGGGACCGGGTAAAAACCCGCGCGACGGGGGTCAGGTCAGGGTAGCAACACCGAATCCACCACGTGAATCACGCCATTCTTCTGCGCGACATCGGCGATGGTGATGTTCGACGTGCCGCCCTTGGCATCGGTGACGATCCAGCCATTGCCGCGCTTCGACAGCGTGATCTTCTCACCCTGGACGGTGGTCAGCTCCAGCTTGCCGCCATTGGCCTTGGCCTTGGCCGCGATATCGCCAGCCATCATCTTGCCGGGAACGACGTGATAGGTCAGCACGGCGGTCAGCGTGCCCTTGTTCTCCGGCTTCAGCAGCGTGTCGACGGTGCCGGCGGGCAGCTTGGCGAAGGCGGCGTCGGTCGGCGCGAACACGGTGAAGGGACCGGGG
>CAZWZP010000072.1:10779-13045 GCA_964638925.1 uncultured Stakelama sp.
TCGACCAGGCCGGCGGCCTGAACTGCGGCGACCAGCGTGGTGTGATCCTTCGAATTGACGGCGTTATCGACGATATCCTTGGTCGGATACATCGCGGCACCGCCGACCATCTTGGTCTGTCCGGCGAGTGCGACCGAACCGGTAGCCAGCGCGGCACCGGCAAGCGCCAGCGCGAAATGCGAGGTACGAAACTTCATAGATCCTCCTGCTTTCGTGGCAGTGCCCGGCTGTTGCGTGGCCGGGTTGCGCAGGAGGTACGGGCGCGGATGCGCGCCGGATGTCAGATGCCGAAAATTTTTCCTGCCGCGACGCGCGGGCCTGTCGGTGCGGCGTGCGGCGCGGTGGCGCGCGGCTCCATCGTGATGGCAAGCGTCGCGCCGTCATGCAGCATCGCGCGATGCCCCTCCGCGACGACCAGCTGCGTGTCGCCAGCGGGCTGGATCACGCCGAGCGAGCGGGGGATGCCGTCAGCGGGGATGATCCAGAGTTCCGGGACCCGCTGGTCCGGCCCCATATCCTGCGCGACCAGACGGAGCTTCGCGGTCGCCGGATCATAGCGCGCGGCGACCAACGCCGCCTCCCCCTCGCCGCGCAGCTGCGCGACGATGGCTGGCTGGCTGCCGACTTGAGGCGGGGGTGCCACTTCCCCGGGCCGCGGGACGACGAGAAAGACCGCAAGGACCGCCGCAGCGGCACTCGCCGCCGCAGTGCCGATCTGCCAGCGGCGCAATTGACGGCGCGGGACGAGGTCGGCGATCGACGCAGTGCCGGCGCGATCCAGCGCACCCTCAATCCGCGCCCACAATTGCGCGGGCGGAGCGACGTCCGGCGTATCGAGCCCGATGCCCGCCAACTGCACGCGCCATGCCTCCACCGCCTCGGCAAAGCCGGGGTCGGTCAGCGCCCTGCGTTTGGCGGCCGCCAGTGCCTCCCCCTCAAGCACGCCAAGCGCGAGTTCGGCGGCGAGCAGGTCGCGATCTTCGGGAAGGTCCATCGGATCAGCCATCGCCAAGACACGCCCTGAGTTGCAGCAGGCCGCGGCGGATCCAGGTCTTCATCGTGCCCAGCGGCACGCTGTCACGCTCAGCCAGCTGGGCATAGGTCAGCCCACCGAAAAAGGCCGCGCGGATCGCGGCAGCGGTGCGTGCCTCAAGCGCATCCAGGCACAGACGCATCTGCACCTGCTGCTGCGCGTCCTGGATCGCGGTGTCGGCGGCGGGTGCGTCATCAGCGACATAGGCCGCCGCCTCGATCGGCGCGGAAGCCATCGCGGGTCGGGCACGAAGCCGGTCAATCGCACTGTTGCGGGCGATGGCGGCGAGCCAGGTGATCGGGCTGGCGCGCATCGGGTCGAATCGCCCCGCGCGCTGCCACACCTTCACAAACACTTCCTGCACGACCTCCTCCGCTTCCTCCCGGTTTCCACAGATACGCAGGCAAATGCCAAAAAGCTTCGCGCTGGTGAGGCCATAGACTTCGGCAAGTGCGGCGCGATCCCCCCGCCCCACCGCAATCAACGCCTCCGCTAGCCGCTTGCGCGCAAGAGTGGCGGAGGGGGATGAGGGTGTCACGGCGCGAACCCTAGCGCCCGACGCGATCCGTGCAAGCGCCTGCGGTCAGCCGAGCCCCAATTCATCGGCAACGGCGTCCAGATCGGCACCTGCAGGAACCAGCAGCCATTCACGGCTGGCCGCGCCGTTGACGACGGTCACCGCCCCGCGCGGGCAAACGCCAAGGCATTTGACATCGACGATCCCCGCTGCGGCCTTGCGCCCCTTCTTGAGATGGAGGTGCTTGCGCAACGCCTTGCCCAGCGATTGCTTGCCCTTTGGCCCGAACCCGCCGTCGAGCCGTTTAGAGCATTTGGTGCAGACCAGCACCGCATTTGCCCAGTTGGACCGGACGCGCGCCTTCAATCAGGCCGCCATTGCCGCCGTTCTTCGGCCGCGCGCAGCACTTCATAGGCGGTCTGGATCGCCTGAAAGCGCTTGGCGGCTTCGGCATCGCCAGGGCAGACGTCGGGATGGTTTTCCTTGGCGAGCTTCCGCCAGGCCACACGCACCGCCTCAAACTCCGCATCGGGATCGAGCTTGAGCAATTCGAGCGCGCGCATCTCGTCGCGCGAGCGGCTGCCGTCGCCAGGTCCAGCCCATTCATTGTGGCGGCTTTCGGAGAAATCGCCCGCGTCGCGTCGCTCCTGCGCCTCGCGCTCGGCGGCTTCCTCGGCCGCCGCGGGGATCACGCCGTCGGGGTAGCGCAGCGGCAG
>CAZWZP010000073.1:0-6899 GCA_964638925.1 uncultured Stakelama sp.
CACCATGCCCTCCGCCCAGCACGCCCATGCCGAGGCCGATCGCCGCGCCCTCGATTTCCGCCATCTGCGTGTCTTCGAGCGCGGCGACGATGATCAGGATCGCGTCGGCGCCGATGCTGCGCGCCTCCAGCACCTGCCACGGATCGATCATGAAGTCCTTGCGGATCACCGGCAGCGGACAGGCGGCGCGCGCGGCGATCAGATAGTCCTCATGCCCCTGAAAGAATGGCGCATCGGTCAGCACCGACAGGCACGCCGCGCCCCCGGCGGCATAAGCGCGGGCATGGGCGGGGGGATCGAAATCGGCGCGGATCAGCCCCTTAGAGGGCGAGGCCTTCTTGATCTCGGCGATCAGGCCGTATCCGCTTGCCGCCTTGGCATCCAAAGCGGCGCGGAAGCCGCGCGGCGGGGTTTGCGCCAGCGCCAGCGCTTGCAGGTCCGCCAGCGATGTCGCGGCCTTGCGCTCCGCCACTTCGCCGCGCTTCACCGCGATGATCTCATCCAGCATCGTGCTCATGCGGCGGCGATCCAGCAGTCGAGCAGCGCTTTGGCAAGCCCCTTGTCGATCGTCTCGGCTGCTTCCTCCGCGCCTTCGCGCAGATCGGCGGCCTCGCCCGCGACGACCAGCGCGGCGGCGGCGTTGAGCAGCACTGCGTCGCGATAGGCCCCGCGCTCGCCATCGAGCAGGCGGCGGAGCGCCGCAGCATTCTCCTGCGCATCGCCGCCGCGCAATGCGGACAGCGGGTGCGCGGACAGGCCGGCATCGGCGGGGGTGACGCGCGCGGGCAGGCTGACATCGCCGATGCTGACCACCAGCGAGCCGCCTTCCGGCGACAATTCGTCCAGCCCCTCCTCACCCGCGACGATCGCCGCGCCCTTGACGCCCAGCTGCGCCAGCGCCTCGGCATAGATCGGCGCATAATCGGGCCGGGCGATGCCGATCAGCTGGCGCTGCACCCCCGCCGGATTGGCGAGCGGCCCCATCAGGTTGAAGATCGTCCGCCGCCCGATGCGCTTGCGGATCGGTGCAATCCGGCCCAGCGCCGGGTGGTGCTTCGCGGCGAACAGGAACGCGATGCCGAGATCGTTGAGATGCGCTTCGGCATTGGCGGCGGCGCGATCGAGGTCGAGGCCGAGCGCCTCCAGCGTGTCGGCGGCACCCGATTTTGAGCTCGCCGCGCGGTTGCCGTGCTTGGCGACCGGCACGCCCGCTGCGGCAACGACGATCGCGACCGCGGTCGACACGTTGAGCGTGTGCTGCCCGTCGCCGCCGGTGCCGCATACGTCGATGGCGTTGGCCGGCGCGCTGACCGGGATCAGCCGCGCGCGCATCGCCCGTGCGGCTTCGGCAATCTCGATGCTGGTCTCGCCGCGATCGGACAAAGCGATCAGGAACGCCTCGATCTCATCCTCGGCAGCGCGGCCGTCGAGAATGTCGGCGAATGCCTGCGCCGCGCTTTCGCGCGCGAGCGGGGTGGCGGGGTCGGGGAGGAGGCTGAAGCGGGTCACGCCGCCTCTATTCCGGGGCGCGTCGCGGGAGTCGAGCAAATCCTGTTGTGGGTCGAGCCAAGCCCCCGTGTCGGAATCAGCGGCGATAGGGGTTGTCGAGGTTCTGAACCCAGCCGGCGGTCGCCCCCCGGTCGATCATTTGGGCGGGTCGCGGCTTGGGCGGAGCAATGATCGCCTTGGATCGCGCGGCGTCCGGGTCGATCGTCTCGGCGAAGCGTAGCCCGGCCAGATCGTCCTTGACCCAGATCACCGTCGCACCGACGGCTTTCAGCACGCCGACCGACACCAGCACGGTCGCGCCGGGACGCAGCGTGCCCGCGCGGTCAATCCGCGCGCCCGACGCCGACAGATCCTTGACGCGATGCTTGCTCGGCACGCCGCCGCCAAAGCCGCAAACCTCGGCACCCAGGAACACCTGCTGGCGCGGCATACGGGGGGTCAAAGAGTCACGGATGGCAGGCTCGCCCATAATGTCCCTTTGTTAGACCGTGTCCAGGGCCGCAAATCAACAGAATGAAGTTCGTAGAGCCAATCGGTTAACGCGGCCTTGACCGTCGCATCCGGAGTTGGGCTAACGCTTTCGAAAATGAAGCAGGACGTTGAACCGTGCTTCACTGGGTCAGTCTGGTTGAAACTTCTGATATTAAGGCCGCTAATGTCCCAGCGCGCTCATCGGATAGATCAATGTCGGGAAGGATTTCGCCCTGTAATACGGATCCGTCAGCCTGCATGATCGAAGCGGTTTTCAGAGAGATCGCCCGATCGCTATCCAGCTCCAGCAATGTCCGCACGACTCCGTGGATTGCAAAAGGCCTTCCCACGATCTGGCCTCGCTTGTGGTGGCGCAACGCCGTTGCGAAGATCGCCGCTCCAGTCTGGATTCCCTCATCGACCACACAATAGACCGGTATCGTTCCAATCAGGTTTCCTGGTTTTGCATCCCAGCGCTGGGTCGATTTGCCGCGCTCCGTGATTGAAAACATGCGGCCAGCATCGAGGAACAGGTCGGCGACGCGTGCAATTTCGGTCAGTTCGCCAGGATAGCCCCCGCGCAAGTCGATCACGATCCGTGAGATGCCGGATCGTGACTTCTTCGAAAGTTGGCCCTTCAGAAACTGTTTGATCTGGCGCTCGGTTGTTCCGTGAAGGAACGTTCCGATACGGATGCCCAGCGTGTAACCGTCAACGACCGTTTCGATATTGGTTTGGATGCCCCGTGAGAATTCTACGACACGATCCTGAGGCGTAAGCGCGCGCAGCACCACGATATCTGTGGTTGTTCCATCTTCTCTTCTGATGATCGAAAGGCGGGCGCTTGTCCCCACAGGTCCGCGCAGAACCTCAATTGCGGCCGCAAGATTGCGGGGGTCGATTACCGTGCCATCAACAGCGACCAGATGATCGCCTGCTTTCACACCCGCTGCCTCGGCAGCCCCGCCCCTGACCAAGTCGATAATTTCGACTGTTCGATCCTCGACGTTCTTAATCGTGATGCCGACGCTGGCACGGGCATTCCGTCGTAAGAAATGATGATATCGGCCGAAACCGTCGCCTTGGTCCGGGATTTTTCGCAAGAGGGAACCGAACGGATCGATCCCGTGAAGCGCTTCGCTCATCATGTCGTCGAGCAAGCCGGGGGATTCTGTCAGCCGATCCGCACCGCTCAGACAAGCCGCTATCTCGGTACTGGTCTCGCTGATCGTCGGTTGATTGACCGACATTTCTGCCAGGCAGGAAGCTTGGGGCACCCCTTCCGGAAGGCTTGCTTGAAATCCAGCGATGACCGCACTGATGACCGTGGCACGATCCAGCGCTGGATCACTGTGCTCGAACACATGACGGATAAAGGCGTGGATCGCTTTGTCTGTTTCAGACGCCGTATGAGCATGAGCTTGTACGGACGACAGGAACGCAAGCGTGAAGAGGATTCTGCACAGGAACATAATCCCAGTCTCCACGCCTCGATATCAGAATCGGCTGCTCATCGTTCGGCTCTGTCACGCCAGCGTATTCGCCTCAATACCCGCAATCTTCATGAAATTCGCCAGCATCGCATGGCCATGCTCGGTCGCGATGCTTTCCGGGTGGAACTGGACCGAATGGATCGGCAACTCACGGTGACGGAACGCCATGACGCTGCCGTCCGATGCAGTGGCGTTGACCACCAATGCATCGGGAATGTCGGTGACGATCAGCGAATGGTAGCGGGTCGCGGTGAACGGGCTGGGCAATCCGGCGAACAGCCCGGTGCCGTCATGGCTGACCGGCGATGTCTTGCCGTGCATCAGCCCGCCGCGCACCACCTTGCCCCCGAAATGCTGGCCGATCGACTGGTGGCCCAGGCACACGCCGAGCAGCGGCTTGCCCGCATCGGCGCAGGCGGCGACGAGGTCGAGGCTGATCCCCGCCTCGTTCGGGGTGCACGGACCGGGCGAGAGCAGGAACGCCTGCGCGTTGCTGGCAATTGCCTCCTGCGCGGTCAGCGCATCGTTGCGCACCACCTTCACCTCCGCGCCCAGCTCCATCAGGTAATGGACGAGGTTCCAGGTGAAGCTGTCGTAATTGTCGATGACGAGGATCATGGATTCGCCGCTAGTGCGTTCCGCATCGAAATGCCATAACATACCCGAAACTCGAAAAAATGAATGAGGAGCGGATATGCGGCTGGACGAGGCACGGATCGCGCCGACGCGTGCGGAGGAGTGGGACGAAGAGCAGCGCCGGGTGCTGGCATCGCATATCGAGCGCGGACCGGTACTCAACATCTTCCGCACGATGGCGGTCAAGCCCAAGGCGCTGGAGCGGTTCCTCGCCTGGGGCAGCTATATCCTCAGCCGATCGAACAGCCTCTCGCCGCGCGAGCGCGAACTGGCGATCCTGCGCACCGGCTGGAACTGCCGTTCGGGTTATGAATGGACGCAGCATGTGCCGATCGGGAGTCGCGCCGGGCTGTCGGACGCTGAGATTGAGGGGATCAAGCATGGCGCCGACGCGGGCGGCTGGGCGCAGGGCGACGTGGCGATCCTCAACGCGGTCGACGATCTGACCCGCGATTTCCATATATCCGATGCGAGCTGGGCGGCGCTGTCGGCGCATTTCAGCCGCGAGCAGTGCATGGATCTGGTCTATACGGTCGGCCAATACACCCAGGTGTCGATGGCGCTGAACAGCTTCGGGGTGCAGCTCGACCCCGGCCAGACGCTCGACCCGGAGTTTCCGCGATGAGGCTGGCGGGCAAGGTCGCTCTGGTCGCGGGTGCCGGTCAGACGCCGGGCGAGACGATGGGCAATGGTCGCGCGATCGCCGAACGCTTTGCGGCCGAGGGCGCGCTGGTGGTGTGCATGGACCGGATGGCCGATCGCGCCGAGGCGACTGTGGCGGCGATTGGCGACGCGGCGGTTGCGGTCGCCGGCGATGTGACCCAGGCGGCGGATTGCGCGGCGGCGGTGGCGATGGCGGTCGAGCGGTTCGGGCGGATCGACATTCTGGTCAACAATGTCGGGATCGGCGGTGGCGATGGGCCGGCCCATGCGCTGGAGGAACGCGCATTCGACCGCATCATGGACGTGAACCTCAAGGGCGCGTGGCTGATGGCGCGCGCAGCGTTGGCCCCGATGCGGGAACAGCGCAGCGGGGCGATCGTCAACATCTCCTCGCTCGCCAGCCTCGCGGGGGGATTCCAGATGGCGTATGAAGTGTCGAAGGCGGCGATGAACCGGATGACGCTGTCGGTCGCCAATGCCAACGCCGCGCGGGGCATTCGCTGCAACGCGATCCTGCCGGGCTTTCTCGACACGCCGATGGCGGTCGCCGGGATCGCCGGCGCGACCGGGCGCAGCATCGCGGACGTGCGCGCCGAGCGGAATGCGCGCGTTCCGCTGGGCGGGCAGATGGGCGATGCGTCGGACACCGCCAATGCCGCCCTGTTCCTGGCGTCGGACGAGGCTCGCTTCATCACCGGCGTGCTGCTGCCGGTGGATGGCGGCATGGCGACACGGGTGGGTTAGTAACCCGCGTCGAGATCGACGACGTTCGTCATCGGCTCGCCGGCCATGAACGCGCGGGCATTTTCAAGGAACAGGGCGGCCGCGCGCATGAACATCTTCGTCTGCGAGCGGCCCGACAGATGCATTGAATGGATGGTGTTGGGCGCTGTCCAGAGCGGGTGATCCCCCGGCAGCGGCTCGGGCGTCACCACGTCGAGGAAGGCGCCGCCGATCCGCCGCGCGTTCAGCGCCGCGATCAGCGCGTCCTGATCGACCATGTCGCCGCGCGCGATGTTGATGAGCCACGCGCCCGGCTTCATCGCCGCCAGCTCCGCCGCACCGAACATCGCGCCGGTCTGCGCGGTCGAGGGGGCGGCGAGGACGATCCAGTCATAGTCCGCGATCCGCGCGCGCCACTGGTCGGGGGTGAGCGTGCCGTCGCGGCCCGAGCGGGTGACGCCGGTCACGTCCACCCCGAAGCCCGCCAGCCGATCGCCGATCATCCGCCCGATCGTGCCATAGCCGATCACCAGCGCGCGGGTTTCGAACAGCTCGACCTTGCCCGGCGCATCGGTCGGCCAGTCGCGGCGGTCGGCGATCCGCACCACCTCGTCAAAGCGCTTGGCGGCGGCGAGGATGCCCAGCACCGCATATTCGGCGACCGCGATGGCGTTGATTCCGACGCCATTGGTCAAGATCGTCCCGCGCGCCTTGAGCAGGTCGATGTCGAATGCGTCGATCCCGGCATAGATGGTCGACAGCCATTTGAGCCGTTCGCCCGCCGCCGCGATCTCCCCGGTCCAGCCCGGCCGGTTCATGTCGACCCAGCCGATGTCCGCATCGCCAATCAGCGCCAGCGCCTCTTCGCGGCTGGTGAACCAATGCGCGTCGATCCCGGCGGGCAGGCCGGGTTCGATCAGCGGGCGGGCGAGCGCGGGCAGTACGGCTTTCATGGCGCGCAGGATGCCGGGATCGGTGCGTGCGGGCAATCGCGCACGCAAAAATGGTTTGCGACAAATTGTTACTCTTTTTGGCTGGCGCACGCTGTCGGAAAGGAGAATGTTTCCGCTGGGCGATGCGCGGCGGGAGGCCATGCACACCCGGGGTGGGACCGATGGACAAACTGGAATCGCCGCTGATCGCGGTGGATGAACCGCTCGCGCCGCAACCGGCGGCTGCGGGCGATGTCGCACGTGCCGGCGGCAGCTTTACCGCAGTCGGGGTCAGCGGGCTCGCGCTTGCCCTTGCCGCCTGCGACTCGGGTGGCGGTGGCGGCGGGGTCGTCTCGACGCCCGGCCCGACGCCGACGCCCAGCCCCAGTCCGGCCCCGATCGGTGCGGCCCAGGCCAGCCGCTTCCTGGCGCAGGCGACGATGGGCGCGACCGCCGCCGACATCGCCGATGT
>CAZWZP010000073.1:6943-12903 GCA_964638925.1 uncultured Stakelama sp.
ATCACCGCCGAATTCGCCAAGCCGCGCCCGACCAGCCTGTGGGACTGGCTGGTGAGCAAGGGCTATAACGTCAGCGCCAATATCAACAATGAAGCCGGTTTCGACAATGCGATGTGGAGCCAACTGGTCGGCGCGGGCGATCAATTGCGCCAGCGCGTCGGCATGGCGCTGCTCGAAATCCTGGTCGTCGGCATCGACGGGGTGAACCTCAACTGGCGGCAATTCGCGATGGCCGCCTATGTCGATGTGCTGATGGACAATGCGTTCGGCAATTTCCGCACGCTGATCGAGCGCGTGACCTACAACCCCGCAATGGGGTCGTTCCTGACCTTCCTCGGCAATCGCAAGGCTGACGCGCGCACCGGATCGGTCCCCGACGAGAATTACGCGCGTGAGCTGATGCAGCTCTTCACCATCGGCCTGCAACGGCTGAACATGGATGGCAGCGTGGTCAGCTCGGGCGGCGCGCCGATCGAAACCTATACCCCCGACGATGTGTCGGGGCTGGCGCGGGTGTTCACCGGGCTGGTGCTCGACGGCTCCGACAATAGCACCCCCGATCGCTATCGCCGCGCGATGATCTTCAACACCGGCCAGCATGAGACCGGGGCCTCGACCTTCCTTGGCACCAATGTCCCGGCGGGCGCATCGGGCGCGGATGCGGTCAAGCAGGCGCTCGACACGATCTTCGCGCATCCGAATGTCCCGCCGTTCGTGTCGAAGCAGCTGATCCAGCGGCTCGTCACCAGCAATCCCTCGGCCGCCTATGTCGGGCGCGTCGCGGCGAAGTTTGCCGATAATGGCTCGGGCGTGCGTGGCGACATGCAGGC
The DNA here is from genome assembly GCA_964638925.1 of uncultured Stakelama sp. Lineage (GTDB taxonomy): Bacteria > Pseudomonadota > Alphaproteobacteria > Sphingomonadales > Sphingomonadaceae > Sphingomonas. The sequence goes on from CAZWZP010000073.1 coordinate 7,774, forward strand.
GGTGATCCGCGCGATCCTGATGGACAATGAGGCGCGGACCGAGCCCAGCGCGGCGAGCGCGGGCAAGCTGCGCGAGCCGGTGATGCGGTTGACGTCATGGGCGCGCGCGTTCGGCGCGACCAGCGTCTCGGGCAACTGGACCACCGGCAATACCAGCAACTCGACCAACCGGCTGGCGCAGTCGATGGGCCGCAGCCCGTCGGTGTTCAACTTCTTTCGCCCCGGCTACACCCCGCCCAACACACCGATCGCGAGCGCGGGACTGGTCGCGCCGGAATTGCAGATCACCAATGAGATCAGCGTGGTAGGCTATGTGAACTACATGCAGGCGGTGGTGAACAACACGACCGACCTGCGCACCGATTACGGGTCGATCAGCGGCATCGCCGGGGACAGTGCGGCATTGGTCGACCGGGTCAACCTCTGGCTCGCGGCGGGGCAGCTTTCCAGCGCCACGGTGACCGCGATCCGCACCGCAGTGGACAGTTCGACCAACACCAGCAACCGCATCGCGATCGCCGTCCTGCTGACGATGGCGTCGCCCGAATATCTGACGCTGAAGTGAGGGGCCGGGACATGGACCAGAACCAATCGCGCCGCGCCTTTTTGAAGCGCACCGCCGCACTCGGCGTCGCCGGATCCGCCGCACCCTTCGTCACCCAGCTTGCCGCGATCGGTGAGGCATCGGCGGCGGTTGCCAGCGATTACAAGGCGCTGGTGTGCATCTTCCTCTATGGCGGCAATGATTACGCCAACACGCTGCCACCCTATGACAGCGCGACCCACGCCGCCTATCTCGCGCAGCGTCCCACGCTGGGCCATACGCGCGACAGCCTGACCGCGACTTTGCTCAACCCGGCCAATCCACTGGGCGGGCGGCAATTCGCGCTCGCGCCGACCATGGCCTCGCTGCTCCCGCTGTTCAACGCGGGCAAGCTGGCTCCGGTGCTCAATGTCGGCACCCTCGTGCGCCCCACGACCAAGGCCGAATACACCGCCCGCTCGGTCGCGCTGCCGCCCAAGCTGTTCAGCCATAATGACCAGCAAAGCTATTGGCAGGCATCGAGCGCGGAGGGTGCATCGTCGGGCTGGGGCGGACGGATCGGCGACCTGCTGCAAAGCGGCAACGGCACCAGCGCGCTGACGTGCATCAGCGCGTCGGGCAATGCGGTGTATCTGTCGGGGCGCAGCTCGATCCAGTACGTTACCGGTACCAACGGCCCGACCGCGCTGATCAATGGCGCATCGACCTTGTTCGGATCGGCGAGCGCGGCCACCGCGCTGCGATCGATCATGGGCGGCGCGCAGGCCAATCTGATCGCCAACGAACACGCCACCGTGTCGAAACGCGCGCTCGACCTCTATGCGCAGGTCAATGGCGCGCTGGGCGGAGCACCGGCGGGGAACTTCCCGCTCTTCCCGACCGGCAATTCGCTGGCGGACCAGCTCAAGATCGTCGCGCGGCTGATTTCGGTGTCGCAGGAACTGGGCGCGAAGCGGCAGGTGTTCTTCGTGTCGATCGGCGGGTGGGACATGCACGATTTCCTGGTGCGCGATCACCCGACTTTGATCGGCCGCGTCGCCGACGCGATGCGCGCTTTTTACGACACGACCAACGCGCTGGGCGTGGCGGACAAGGTGACCAGCTTCACCGCGTCGGACTTCGGCCGGACCTTGGTCCAGAATGACGACGGGTCGGACCATGGCTGGGGCAGCATGCATTTCGTGCTGGGCGGCGCAGTGCAGGGCGGCCGCATCTACGGCACCGCCCCCGATTTCGGCCACAATACGCCGAGCGATGTGGGACAGGGGCGGCTGCTGCCGACCACATCGGTCGATCAATATGCGGCGACGCTGGCGAGCTGGTTCGGGGTGTCGGCGGGGACTATGTCGACGGTGCTGCCGAATATCGGGAATTACTCGACGACGAATCTGGGGTTTGTTTGAGGGGTCGGAGGCTGTTGGAGGGCAAATGACCCTAGTGCGGACCTAGGCTACCAGCCGGGCCCGCCCATCCTTGTCCGGCAATGGTAACATGCTGATTGGTTGCCATCACGGTTATACCATTCGTGGTGGCCACCGGCCTGTTCGCAATCTGCACCTTTCGGCGCCAAACCGAGCGCCCAAAAGGGCAAATGCTGTCGAAGCCATGTCCGGCGCCGATAGGGCTGGTTTGAGTAAAACGACGCATCGACCATAGGCAAACAATAGGCGCGTCTTCGTCCGCTCTCCACCCAATTCTAGCCGGCCGGCTATACCTCCACCCGCCAGTCCCAGCCGATCGGATCGCCGTCCATCACCTCGACTCCCGCCCCGATCAGCTCGTCGCGGAGCGCGTCCGAGCGGGCGAAGTCCTTCGCGGCGCGGGCTTCCTTGCGCTGGGCCAGCCGCGCTTCGATCTCGGTTTCGGTGACCTGTGCATCTGCCGGGCGAACGCGCAGGTCGGCGCGGGACAGGTCGAGCAGGTTTAGCCCGAGCGCGGTGTCGAACTGCGTCAGCGTCATCAGCCGCGCTTCCTGTCCCAATTGCTTGTCGGCGAGCAATTCCTCCAGCACCGGTAGCGCCTTGGGGGTGTTGAGGTCGTCCGACATCGCCGCGTCGAGCCGTTCGAGATAGCTCGCGGCATTGCCACCACCCTTGCCCTCAGTCGCGCGGAACTTCTCCGCCGCCAGCACCAGCCGCCGCAGCCGCACCAGCGCCGCCATCAGATTCTCGCCGCTGAACTCCAGCTCGCTGCGATAATGCGCGCTGAGGCACATCAGGCGATAGGCGAGCGGGTGGACGCCCTTTGCCATCAGCGCGTCGAGCGTGGCGATGCCGCCCTTGGACTTCGACATTTTCCCGCCGCGATCGACCAGGAAATTATTGTGCATCCAGAGTTTCGCGCCCGAGTTCGCGCAGCCGCAATGTGCCTGATTCTGCGCGATTTCGTTGACGTGGTGGATCTCGCGATGGTCGATCCCGCCGGTGTGGATGTCGAACGGCAGGCCAAGCAGCTCGGCGCTCATCACCGAACATTCGAGGTGCCAGCCCGGCGCGCCGCGGCCCCAGGGTGAGTCCCACTCCATCTGCCGCGTTTCGCCCGGCGGGGTGGTGCGCCAGATCGCGAAATCCTGTGGATGGCGCTTGCCCGCGACGCTCTCGATGCGGCCTTCACCGGCATCGTCCTGACCGCCCGACAATTTGCCGTAATCGGGCACGGTGCTGCTATCGAAATACAGGCCGCTATCGAGCTGGTAGCAATGCTGGTCGGCGATGCCCTTGGCGAAGTCGATCATCTTGGCGACGTAATCGGTCGCCAGCGGCATGTGATCGGGGGTGCGGATGTTGAGGTCGCGCAGGTTGCGGCGGAACACATCGGCATAATGGCGCGAGATATCCCACGCGCTCATCCCGCACTTCTTCGCCGCCGCCTCCATCTTGTCCTCGCCTTCATCGGCGTCGGAGGTCAGGTGGCCGACATCGGTGATGTTGAGGACATGGGTGAGGGGATAGCCCTTCCACCGCAGCACGCGGCTCAGCGTATCGGTGAAGACATAGGCGCGCAGATTGCCGAGATGCGGGTCGCTATAGACGGTCGGCCCGCACGAATAGACACGTACGCCCTTGGCCGGGTCGATCGGCGCGAAGGCTTCGGTCGCGCGGGTGAGGCTGTTGTAGAGGGTGAGCGTGGCGCCAGTCATGCGCCGCGCCATAGCGCGGGGAAGGCGGCTTACCAACCTCCCCCGTGCGTGTCAGGCCGCCAGCGATTTGACCGCAAAACGTCCCGCACCAAAGCTGCCGCCGTTGTTGATCGGCAGCGCCGTGGCGCAAAAGGCACATTCGGCGGTCATCCGCCCGATCGTCCAATGCGACTGGCCGCATCCGGGGCAGGCATTCTGCTCGCCAGGGCGAAAGGCTACGCGATAGCCGCTATTGGCGGCGGTGAAGGGGGTCGTGTCGTAAAACATCGGCTCGTCTCCAGACTTGCCCAGTTCGACGCACGGAATCCGGTTTTTGTTCCAACCACGTATCGAGGGGGCGGCTCGGGTGTCACCAAACTGCAACAGTCGCGCGGGCGGTTCTACGGACGGATGCGGTCGAGAACCGTATACGCCATCACCGCCGTCGCGACCGCCGCGTTGAGGCTGTCGGCCTTGCCCAGCATCGGGATCTTGACCCGGACATCGCACGCCGCGGCATAATCGGCGGGGAGCCCTTGCGCTTCGTTCCCGGTCAGCAGGAATATCGGCGCGGCAAAGTCCGGCGCGCGGTAATCCACCGCCCCCTCCAGTGCGAGCCCGACCAGCTGCCCGGGCCCGGCACGCAGCCAGCTGTGGAACTCCTCCCAAGGCGCACGCGCGATCGGAATCGTGAACAGCGCGCCCATGCTCGCGCGCACCGCCTCGACGCTGAACGGATCGACGCATTCGTCGACCAGAATCAGGCCACCCGCGCCGACCGCATCGGCGGTGCGCAGGATCGTGCCGAGATTGCCCGGATCGCGCAGCCGTTCCGCGATCAGCCACAGCGGCGCGGAGCTGCGGTCGATGCGGGCAAGGTCGGTGGGCAGTTCGGCATAGACGCCGACCACCGCGCCCGGATTGTCCTTGCCCGACAGCTTGGACAGGATGTCGCTGTCGGTCTGGATCACCTCGCCCCCCGCAGCTTCGGTCGCGGCGATCAGCTCCTGCGCCAGCGGATGGCCGTCATGCCCCTTGGCGAAGAACAGATAGGCCGGGAGATGCCCCGCCTCCCGCGCCTCGGTCAGGATGCGCAGCCCTTCGGCCAGGAACAGCCCCTCGTCGCGACGATGCTTCTTGTCGCGCAGCGAGCGGACGCGCTTCACCAGCGGATTGGAAAAGGCGGTTATCTCGCGGGGCATCAATCCTCGCCGAAGCGATCCTCGACCAGTTCCACCAGCTTGAGCACCGCATCCTCGGCGCCGTCGCCGGCTGCACTGATCGTGATCGTGTCGCCCATCGCGGCGCCCAGCATCATCAGGCCCATGATCGACGTGCCGGTCACCGCGTTGCCGTCCTTCTCGACGGTCAGCTCGCACGGTAGCGACGAGGCGAGCGTGACGAACTTCGCGCTCGCCCGTGCGTGCAGTCCGCGGCGGTTGGTGATCAGGACGGTGCGGCTGACCCG
>CAZWZP010000074.1:0-12881 GCA_964638925.1 uncultured Stakelama sp.
CGGCTACAAGTTCAGCACCTACGCCACCTGGTGGATTCGTCAGGCGATCACCCGCTCGATCGCCGATCAGGCGCGCACGATCCGCATCCCGGTCCACATGATCGAAACGATCAACAAGCTGGTGCGCACCAGCCGCCAGTTCCTGCACGAACAGGGCCGCGAGCCGACCCCGGAGGAGATGGCCGAGCGCCTCTCGATGCCGCTGGAAAAGGTCCGCAAGGTGATGAAGATCGCCAAGGAGCCGATCAGCCTCGAGACGCCGATCGGCGACGAGGAGGACAGCCATCTGGGCGATTTCATCGAGGACAAGAACGCGATCATCCCGGTGGATGCCGCGATCCAGGCGAACCTCAAGGAAACGGTCACCCGCGTCCTCGCAAGCCTGACCCCTCGCGAAGAGCGCGTGCTGCGGATGCGCTTTGGCATCGGCATGAACACCGACCATACGCTCGAAGAGGTCGGGCAGCAGTTCAGCGTGACCCGCGAACGCATCCGGCAGATCGAGGCCAAGGCGCTGCGCAAGCTCAAGCACCCGAGCCGCAGCCGCAAGATGCGCAGCTTCCTCGACCAGTAAGGCGCCGTGGGTCAGCCGCGTTGGGGTAGGATTTCCTCCTCCGGCCCGGCAGTCCCCCGGTTCGGATAACCCCTTGCATCACTTCCGGATTTGGCCTTCACTTGGACCAGATGGTGGTGCTGGGTCGGCTTGTCGATATTGGCGGGTACCGCATCTCGGCGATGGCGAGCTTGCTCAGCGCAAGCGTGATGCGCCACGCCGTAAACGGGGGACGATGGGCGCATGAATGCATCTGATGTTGAGCTGCCGCTTGAACGCGACGTGTTTTCGCGGACGTTGATCCGCGAACTCGCCGGAACGCTGCAGGACGTGGTCGGCCTTGATGACGCATCGGGCTATATCAGCGTCGTCGGCGTGGCGGTCGGCGAACAGATTGACGACCAGTATCGCAGCGCGCTCGCCGTCGATCGGCTGACACGGGCGCAGGTCACCGACGTGCTGGTCGACCTCAAACGGCGCATCCAGGGTGATTTCTTCGTGATCGAAGAGACCGAGGATCGGATCGTGCTTGGCAACCGTGCCTGCCCGTTCGGCGAACTGGTGCGCGACCGTCCGTCGCTGTGCATGATGACCTCCAACGTGTTCGGCCACATCGCCGCTCAGAATCTGGGCTATGCTGCAGTCGATCTCGAACGCACGATCGCCGAAGGGCATCCGGATTGTCGCGTAACTGTCTATCTGCGCGCGAGCGACGACCTTCCCCTGACCGCACGCGCCTATCACGGACGGTGAGCACGCTGTTGCCCCATGACGCACAAGCCCTGCTGGACGGGTTGACCGAGGCCGCACTGATCCTGTCGGAAGACGGGACCGTGCTTGGCCTTAATCGCACGGCGCGCCAGCGGCTCGGCAGCGATCTTCCGGGTCGCTCCCTGTTCGGTCGCCTTGCGGGAGACGGGCAGGACGCGTTGCGGTTCATCCAGCGCTGTTTCGGATCTTCCGCGCCGCTGGTTGGCGCCCTGATCGTGTCCGACGCGCGGGGCAGTGAGCGGCTGAAATGCCGGGGGAACCGCATCGCCTTGTCAGCCGGCCCGGCGATCCTGCTGCGAATGCTCGAAACCGACGAGGATCGGTTCGGCGCGCTCTCGCGCAAGGTGCATGAGCTTCATACCGAGATCACCCAGCGCAAACATGCCGAGGCGGTGCTTCAGGAATCGCTGAGTGAACGCGAGTTGTTGCTGCGCGAAGTACAGCACCGGGTGAAGAACAACATGCAGATGCTCGCCGGGATGCTGCAGGGCGCCGCGCGGGAGGCAACGAGTAACGAGGCCCAACTCGCCCTGCGCGACGCCGCCAACCGCTTTTCGGCGGTCAGCGCGGTACAGCAATTGCTCTATGGTTCGGGACGCCTGGATACGATCGGATCTGAGCCATTGGTGAGCAGCCTGCTGGCAAGTCTGGCGGGGATGACCCGCGCCTCGCTCGATACCACGACGCATGTCGATCCGGTCGACCTGCCGATTGAGCCCGCCACCCCGATCGCGCTCGTGCTCAACGAATTGCTGGTCAATGCTGTCAAATACGGCGTCCCGGCGAACGGTAACCAGAAGATCGCCGTCGAATTCCGGCATGATGCGGGCCACATCACGATGATGGTCCACGACAATGGCCCGGGCTTTGCCGGATCCGATGTGCAGCGCAGAGCATCGGGGCTGGGCCTCGTGCGCGCGCTGCTCCGCCAACTCGGCGGCAGGCTCGATATTGAAAATCAGGGCGGCGCACGCTGTATTGCGCGTTTTGCGCTGCCGGCCCCACGCCGGGGAGAATCGCAATGATGGGTCTCGACACTGCCATGATCTGGAGCATGACCGTCCCGCCCCCCGGCGCTGTACCAGATTCGGACCCGAGCTTCGGGCCTGGGCCATCGGCGGGTCGTACCCGTATCCTGGTCGTCGAGGATAATTACTTTGTTGCCCTGAACGTTGAATCGGCGTTGCTGGACGCCGGCTATGAGGTCATCGGCGTCGTGGATAGTGGCGAGCAGGCGCTGCAAAGCGTGGCGGAGGCCGCGCCGGATCTGGTCCTGATGGACATTCGGCTCGCCGGAGAACTCGACGGAATCGACACCGCGATCGCGCTGCGCCGCATGAACATCGCCAGCCTGTTCGCCAGCGCGCATTGCGACGACGCGATCCGGGAGCGGGGCGCGGCGGCCGATCCCCGCGGCTGGCTGGTCAAGCCGTTCACCGATGCGCAGATGCTCACCGCCGTCCGGCTGGCACTCGAAACGCCGCAGACGGGGCACTGAACCCGCCCGTCGCTCCGCGGGACCATTCCCCTTGCCCTTCCCCATTTCGCCGCTAGCCTCTGACCCACAACAGAAAAGGACCGGGTATGCGGCATATCGCGGTGATCGGATCGGGGCCGGCGGGCTATTACACCGCAGAGGCGTGCCAGAAACAGTTTGGGGAGGATGTCCGGGTCGACATCATCGACCGGCTGCCCGTCCCGTTCGGTCTGATCCGCAGCGGCGTCGCGCCCGACCATCAGTCGATCAAAAGCGTATCGCGGCGCTATGAGGCGGTGGCGCTGACCGACACGGTTCGCTTCGTCGGCAATGTCACCGTGGGCAAGGACGTGACCATCCCCGAATTGATGGGGCTATACGACGCGGTGGTGCTGGCCACCGGCGCGCCGTTCGACCGCCCGCTGGAGATCCCCGGCGCGAACCTGCCCGGCGTTACTGGATCGGCGGCGTTCGTCGGCTGGTATAACGGCCATCCCGACTTTGCGGACCTCAACCCGCCGCTGGGCGGCCCCGGCGCAGTGGTGATCGGCAACGGCAATGTCGCGCTCGACGTCGCGCGCATCCTCGCCAAGACGCGGGCCGAATTTGCCGGATCGGATATCGTCAGCCCCGCCCTCGACGCGCTCACCAGCTCGGGGATCGAGACGATCACCCTGCTCGGCAGACGCGGCCCGCACCAGATTGCGATGACGCCGAAGGAATTGGGCGAGCTCGCCCATCTTGTGCGCGCCGCGCCGGTGGTCGACGCGACCGACTTCCCGCCCGACCTCGACGACGCGATGCTCGAACCCGGCCACCGCAAGGCCGTGACGCATCTGCGCAATTTCGCAGCCGCCAGCGTCGACAAGCCGGTCCATATCATCTTCGACTTTTTCGCCATGCCGGTGCGGATCGAGGGCGATGGCCGTGCCGAGCGGGTGATCGTCGAGCGTACCCGGCTCGATGAACGCGGCGCAGCGGTCGGCACCGGGGAGACCTACGCAATCCCCGCCGGGCTGGTCGTGTCCTGCATCGGATACCGCACCCCGAAGATCGAGGGCGTGCCCTATGACGACCGCGCGGGCCGCTTCGCCAATGACGAGGGGCGCGTGCTGCCCGGCCTCTACGCGGTCGGCTGGGCGCGGCGCGGCCCGACCGGCACGATCGGCACCAACCGCCCCGACGGCTTCGCCATCGCCGAGAAGATCGCCGAGGATGCACCCGGCGGCAGTGGCAAAGCGGGCCGCCCCGGCCTCGACGCACTGCTCGCATCGCGCAACGTCGATGTCGTCACCTTTCGCGACTGGCAGAAGATCGACGCGGCGGAGATCGCCGCCGCGCGCAGCGATTCCCCGCGTGAGAAGTTCACCAGCGTCGCCGGGATGCTCGACGCGCGCGGCGGGTAAAAAAGCGCGCGGGGCGCTTGCAAGGGAAGATATCGGCGGTTATAGGCGCGCCTCCGAGCGACGCGGTCTGCCCACCCGGGGCCTTTGCCAAGGACTTCGCCGCTCAGTCGGGGAATAGCTCAGCCTGGTAGAGCACTGCCTTCGGGAGGCAGGGGCCGGAGGTTCGAATCCTCTTTCCCCGACCACTTTCCTAGCCCGTGACTAGGAATTGTTTTCAGTAGCACAAAATCTCTGATATGATTGCACGTGGCGCACGTGCGAGCGTCTTGCATGATCGCGCGCTTTGCGTTCGACCGGGAGATGTTCCGACCATGACCGCGCTGACCCTCGCCGATCCTTCCGCCCGTTTTTCAGTGCTGACCATCACTGACCGTGACGCCCCTGCGCCCATCTGGAGCGCGCGCCTGGGCTGGCCGATCGCGGGCGACCATCATATCATGCTCGACGCGCGCGATGCGTCGCGCCGCAACATCTGGGCCAGCCGGATCGATAACGCGGTGCTGCACGCCGATCGCGCCGTGCTACTGGTTGCCGAAGGGCTCGGCTGCGCCGCCGCGGCCTGGTGGGCACGCCTGTCGCCGCGGCATTACGCCGATCGCGTTGCCGGAGCGCTGCTGTTCGATCCGGTCGCGCCGAAGGGTGAGGCGGGGGCACTGCTCGCCTCGCCGGGGATCGCCCTGCCCTTTCCGTCGATGGTGGTCACCGCGCGCAACCGCCTGGCCGCGCCCGACGAAATGCAGCAACTGGTCGATGGCTGGGGCAGCCGCCTGATGATCGCCGAACGCCAGCGCGCGCCCGGCGCGTGGCAGGCGGCTCAGCGGCTGCTGTCGCGCATGACCGCCGCCGTCGTCGCGCGCGATATCGATCGCGGTATGGCCCTGCGCGGCGAATAAAACCTACAGCCCTTCGCCCCCGACCCAGTGCGCGTTGGACAGGCGGCGCGCGACGTCCCAGGTCTGGCGGCGAATATCGGGCACCGCGACGATTTCCCAGAACGCCCCGCGCGTCATCGGGCCGAGCGCCAGGATGCGGGGATTGGCGCAGCCATCAGCGCCGATGACCTCCCCAGCTCCGTTGACGTCGATCCCCAGCTGCGCCGCGTCGGGCCGGATCGCGCCGCGCTCGCGGAGCGCGACCAGCAGCGGATCGGTGGTGCGGCCCAGATCGCCGAGCGGCCCGGTGCAATTGACCACCCGCCGCACCGTCATCGTCTGTGCCACATCTGCGCCGCGCGGGCGCCAGTGCAGCGTCACCGCGCCGGTGCCAGGCTCGAACCCCAACGTCTTGCCCGCGATCAGCTGCAGCTGTCCCCGCGCCACCATCGCATCGAGCCGGTCGGCGACCTGCGGGGCCAGCCTGTGGCGATGCACGTCCCACCACGGGCGCAGATGGCGCAGGAAGCGTCCCCGTTCGGCCAGGCTGGCATTCGCCCACATCGGCTGGGTAAAGGGCCGCAATTCGTCCACCGCATTGCGCCATCCAATCTCCGCCGCTCGCACACGCACCTTGCGCACCAGCGCCGATGCCGTGGTAGCAGGCCGCTCGTCGATCCGTTCCCACGCCACGCCAGGCTCATGCCGCCGGGGCAGCAAGCCGCGCCGCGACAGCGCAATGATCCGCCCGCCAAAGCCGCGCGCCTCCAGCATCAGCGCAACGTCGATCATCGTCAGCCCGGTACCGATCACCAGCACCGTGTCAGCGTCGGTCAACCCGTCCCCGACATCACCAGCCCAGGGATCGCCTTTATACTGATCGTCGGACAGCGCCGCCGGATCGAGCCCCGGCGGATCGTGCGGTGGCAGATTGCCAACCGCCAGCACCGCCGCATCCGCACCGAACGCGGTTCCGTCCGCCATCGTCAGCGTGATCCCATCGGCGCGTCGGTCGAGTCCGGTTACCTCGCCCCGCACTACGGTCAGGCGCCCGTCGCAGCCCGCAATCGCCACTTCGAGTAGCTCGCGCAGATATGCGCCATAGGTCACCCGCGCCGCAAAGGCATTGGCGGCATCCGCCACCCCGCGCGCCGCGAGCCACTGCGCAAAATGCCCCGGTTGGTCGGGAAAGGCGCTCATGTTTCCCGCACGCACGTTCAGCACATGGCTTGGGTGCGCCGCGCCATAGGCAAGGCCGAGGCCCGGCGTCGCCGCCCGCTCGATCAGCGTCGCGCGCGGCCCCTTGTGGCGCAACAGGTTGATCGCCTGCAGCGTCCCCGAAAACCCCGCGCCGATGATCGCGACATGCTCGATCCGCATCCTAGATCTCGTAGTCGAGCTGCCACTCGGCCGTGGTGAAGGCGGGCGGCTGCTCGGCAAACGCCGGCTGACGCGCCTTCATCGTCGCGTAGAGCGACTTCACCGTATCGCTCGCCGTCCGGACGAACAGCACAGGCACGAAGGCATGAGCGATGCACGCCAGCCCGCCCGCGACCATCCGCACCCCGAACCCGGCGGCCGTCGCGAAATGCGCGCCATAGCTTTCGCCGACATCGCGGGGATGGTCCAGAAACACGCGCTTGAACATCATCGTCTCCGTACATGCCGCTAGCCGCGCGGCGTGAAATCCTCGACCAGCTGGTAATGCTCGCCCGGGAAAATCTGGCGCGCAAATGTGACCGGCGCCTTGCCGCGCCACGTCCAGCGCTCGACCTGAAGGCACGGCGCGCTTTCGGTCAGCTTCAGCCGCCCCGCCGCTTCGGCACTCGCCCCCACCGCCGCAATCCGGTGCCGTGCATCGGTCCAGGGAATGTTGGCAAGCAGCCAGCTGCCCGGCGCGGTCGCCGAAAAATCCGCCTCCGCCGCGTTGGGTGCAGCGGCGAGGTCGAGCCAGCGCTCCTCCCAGCCAAATGGCGCGCGCCCGGCATGATGCACCCCGGTCAGCACCAGCCACCCGCTGCCCGACCCGCGCACCGGGAACCCGGCGGGCGCGCGGCGATGCAGGTTCACCGTCAGCAATTCCCAGCGATACGCCTCACCGCGATCGGCGATCAGCGCGGCGATGTCTGGCACACCCACCACCGGGGTACGGATCGCGGGCCGCGCGACGAAGCTGCCCGCGCGCCGCTTGCGCTCGATCAGCCCTTCGCTTGCGAGCCGGCTCAACGCCTTGTTCGCCGTCGCGCGGGCGCAGCGATACGCCTCCATCAGCTCATATTCGGTCGGAACCCGCGTCCCCGGCCCCCATTCGCCCGAGCGGATACGTGCTTCGATCTCGCCCCGAATCCGCGCCTCGATGCTCATGCCAGCAATTCCTGCAGCGCGATGCGGTAGCGCGCCTCGATCGCGTCGCGATGCCGGTGCCGCCCGCCCGCGACCTGCTTGATGCCCCCGCGCCAGACGCAATCGACCGGGCGACGGCTGGCGAAGATCCAGCTGTCGATCAGCGCGTCGCCGCTGCGCCCCTCGAACGCCGGATCGCTGCGGTCGAGCGACACGATGTCGGCCGGACGCCCTGCGGCAAGGCCGGTCTCGACCCCCAGCGACTGCCCACCGCCGCACACCGCCGCATCGAACAAACGCGCCCCGGTCGAAGGCTGCACATCGCTCGCCAGCTGGTTGCGTCCGCGCAATGTCAGCCGTTGGCCATATTCGAGCAACCGCAACTCCTCCGCCGCATCGATCTGCACGTTCGAATCGCTCCCCACACCCAGAGCGCCGCCGCTATCGAGAAACGCCCCCGCGGGAAACAGCCCGTCGCCCAGATTGGCCTCCGTGATTGGACACAGCCCAGCCACAGCCCCGCGCGCTGCAATCTCCGCGACCTCACCGGCATCGACATGCGTCGCATGAACCAGCGTCCAGCGCGCATCGACCGGCGCCGCGTCGAACAGCCAGCGCACCGGCCGCCGCCCGCTCCACGCGATGCAATCCTCCACTTCCTTCACCTGCTCGGCGATATGGATATGCACCGGTCCGCCCTTTGCGATCGGCAGCAGCGCGCCCAGTTCATCGGGCGTCACCGCGCGCAGGCTATGCGGCGCGATCCCAATCACGCCATCGGGCGGCAGCATCGCACCAGCACGCGCGACCAGATCGGCAAAGCCATCGACGCTGTTGATAAACCGCACCTGCGCCGCGCCCGGTTCCTGCCCGCCGAACCCGCCATGCGCGTAGAAGACGGGCAGCAGCGTCAGCCCGATCCCCACCGTCTCCGCCGCCGCCGCGATCCGACCGCTCATCTCCGCGACATCGGCGTAGCGCGACCCATCCGGCGCATGGTGGAGGTAATGAAACTCCCCGACCCGCGTGAACCCGCTCTCCAGCATCTCGGCATAGGCCAGCGCCGCAATCGCCTCGCACTGCTCCGGCCCGATCTTGCCCACGAAGCGGTACATCAGCTCCCGCCACGACCAGAAATCGTCGTCCGACGCGCCCCGCACCTCGGTCAGCCCCGCCATCGCCCGCTGAAACGCATGGCTGTGAAGATTGGGTAGGCCCGGCAGCGCTGCGAAATGCCGCTCATCGCTCCAGTCAGGTTCGACCCCGACCTCAACCCGCTCGATCCGCCCGCCGCTCAGCGTCAGCCGCACGCGATCGGTCCAGCCATGATCCAGCAACGCAGTTTCAAACCAGAGCGCCATGCGAATATGTCTAGACATAATGGCCGCGCTGTCCAACACTAAACGCATGGCGACTCCCGCGGACAAGCTCTGGCGCAACGCCCGTCTCGCGACGATGACCGGCAGCGGGCTGGGCGTGGTCGAACAGGGCGCGGTCGCGGCGGTCGGCAGAACGATCAGCTATGTCGGCTCAGACGCCGACGCCCCCGACGCTGCCGAAATCATCGACTGCGACGGCCGCTGGATCACCCCCGGCCTGATCGACTGCCACACCCACATCGTCCACGCCGGCAACCGGGCGAAAGAGGTCGAGGCGCGGTTGGAAGGCGCAACTTATGAGGAGATCGCCCGCGCCGGCGGCGGCATCCTCGCCACCGTCACCGCGACCCGCGCCGCGAGCGAAGAGGAACTGATCGCCAGCGCCCTCCCCCGCCTTGATCAGCTGATCGGCGAAGGCGTCACCACGGTCGAGATCAAGTCCGGCTACGGCCTCACCCTCGACGACGAACTGAAGATGCTCCGCGCCGCCCGCCGCCTCGGCGAGGTCCGCAACGTCCGCGTCCGCACCACCCTCCTCGCCGCCCACGCCGTACCGCCCGAATATCGCGGAGACGCCGACGGCTATGTCGACCTCGTCTGCAACGAGATCATCCCCACAGCGATCGGTTTCACCGATGCGGTGGACGCCTTCTGCGAAGGCATCGGTTTCACCCCCGAGCAGACCGACCGCATCTTCGCCGCAGCAACCGCCCACGGCCTGCCGGTCAAGCTCCACGCCGAACAACTGTCCAACCTCCACGGCGCCGCCCTCGCCGCGCGCCACGGCGCGCTCTCGGCCGATCATCTCGAACATCTCGACGCTTCCGGCATCGCCGCCATGGCCGCCAGCGGCACCGTCGCCACCCTCCTCCCCGGAGCCTTCTACTTCACCCGCGAAGAACGCCGCCCGCCAGTTCAGGCCCTGCGCGACGCGGGCGTGCCGATCGCCATCGCCACCGACTGCAACCCCGGCACCTCCCCGATGGCCTCGATCCTGCTCGCGATGAACATGGGCGCGACCCTGTTCCGCCTGACCGTCGCCGAATGCCTGCGCGGCACGACCGTCAACGCCGCCCGCGCCCTCGGCATCGCTGGCGGTACCCTGCAACCCGGCCACCCCGCCGACCTCGCCATCTGGAACATCTCCGACCCCGCCGAACTGGTCTACCGCATCGCCGCCAACCCCCTTCACGCACGAGTCCACGCAGGCACATGATCGTCCCCGGCAACACCCCGCTCGCCACCTGGAACGCCATCTATCGCGGCGCACCCGCCCCGCTCGACCCGTCCTGCCACGCCAGGATCGCCGCGAGCGCCGACGCGGTGCAGGCGATCCTCGCCCGACACGAACCGGTGTACGGCATCAACACCGGTTTCGGTAAGCTCGCCAGCGTCCGCATCGGCGACGACGACCTCGAAACGCTCCAGCGCAACATCGTCCTCAGCCACGCGGCCGGCGTCGGCGACCCGATGCCCGCCCCGGTCGTCCGCCTGATGATCGCGCTCAAGCTCGCCAGCCTCGCGCAGGGGCATAGCGGCGTGAAGCCCGAAACGATCGCGATGCTTCAGGACATGCTCGATCGCGGCATCACGCCGATCATCCCGTCACAGGGATCGGTCGGAGCCAGCGGCGACCTCGCCCGCTCGCCCATCTCGCCGCCGCGATGATCGGCGTGGGCGAGGTCGAGATGGGGCCGCGCCGCATCCCCGCCCGCACCATGCTCGGCGGCCTGACGCTCGGACCCAAGGAAGGCCTGGCCCTCCTCAACGGCACCCAGTTCAGCACCGCCTACGCGCTTGCCGCCCTGTTCGAGACCGAAAAACTGTTCGGCGCCGCGCTCGTCACCGGAGCGCTGTCGACCGAAGCGGCGAAAGGCTCCGACACCCCGTTCGACCCTCGCATCCACGCCGTACGCGGCCATCGCGGCCAGATCGAGGTGGCAGCGGCACTCGCCGGACTCATGGACGGCTCCGCCATCCGCGCCTCGCACCGCGATGGCGATGAACGCGTGCAGGACCCCTATTGCCTGCGCTGCCAGCCGCAAGTGATGGGTGCCTGCCTCGACCTGATCCGTCAGGCCGCCGCGACCCTCGCGATCGAGGCCAACGGCGTCACCGACAACCCGCTGATCTTCACCGAAGCTGGTGTTGACGGGGGCGAAGCACTCTCCGGCGGCAATTTCCACGCCGAGCCGGTCGCCTTCGCCGCCGACATGCTGGCGCTGGCGATCTGCGAAATCGGCAGCCTCGCCGAACGCCGCATCGCAATGCTGGTCGATCCCGCGCTCTCCGGCCTCCCCGCCTTCCTCACCCCGCGCCCCGGCCTCAACTCCGGGTTCATGATCCCGCAAGTCACCGCCGCCGCCCTGGTCAGCGAAAACAAACAGCGCGCGCATCCCGCGAGCGTCGATTCGATCCCGACCAGCGCCAATCAGGAGGATCATGTCTCGATGGCCGGTCACGGCGCGCGCCGCCTGCTCGCGATGACCGCCAACCTCGCCCATATCCTCGGCATCGAATATCTCGCCGCAGCACAGGGCTGCGACTTCCACGCGCCACTGACGTCGAGCGCCCCACTCGAAGCCGCCCGCACCCTGCTGCGTGACCAGGTGCCAACGCTAGAGGACGACCGCCATTTCGCGCCCGACATGGCCCTCGCGACCGCGCTGGTGACCAGCGGCGCACTGGGCGACGGACTGCCGGGAGTTGAGGTGTGAGGACGGACATCACATCCTTCCTAAGCCCCTCCCCTTCAGGGGAGGGGTTGGGGGTGGGGCGTCTCAGTCTCACCGAGACTGTTCGCCAAGAGGATGGGCCCCACCCCAACCCCTCCCCTGAAGGGGAGGGGCTAAAGTGATCGTCACCACCCGCAACGATGGCCCGCTGATCGTCAGCATCCCCCATGCCGGCCTCGAAATCCCCGCCGACATCGCCCCGTCGCTCGTCTCGCTCAACCGCGCCCGCATCGACGCCGACCTGTATATCGACCAGCTCTACGCCTTCGCGTTTCAGCTCGGCGCAACGATCGTCCGCACCACCACCTCGCGCACCGTGATCGACGTCAACCGCGACCCCAGCGGCGCGACGCTCTATCCCGGCCACTTCACCACCGGCCTGTGCCCCACCGAAACCTTCCATGGCGACCCGCTCTACCGCCCGGGCAAGGAGCCCGACGCAGCCGAAATCGCCCGCCGCCGCAGCGCTTATTTCGACCCCTATCACGCCGCGCTGCGTGCCGAGATAAACCGCCTCGGCGCCCAGCACCCCGCCATCGTCCTCTACGAAGCCCATTCGATCCGCAGCGTGGTGCCAAAGCTGTTCGACGGCCGCCTGCCCGAATTCAACATCGGCACCAACAGCGGCCAGTCCTGCGCGCCCGAACTCGCGCAAGCCATCGCCGCGATCTGCGCCGAACAACAGCGCAGCCATGTCATCGACGGTCGCTTCAAGGGCGGCTGGACCACGCGCCACTACGGCCAGCCCGACACGGGCGTCCACGCCATCCAGATGGAGCTGGCGATGCGCACCTATGTCACCGAACTCCCCGCCGCCAACTGGCCCCCGCGCTGGGACGAACTCCACGCCGCGCAGGCGCACGCCACGCTCCGCCCGATCCTCACCGCCGCCATCGACTTCGCGAAAGCCCAGGCATGACCACCCGCACCGACAATAGCCGCCGCATCAAGGCGCCGACCGGCACCACCCTCTCCGCCAAAAACTGGCAGGCCGAGGCCGCGTTGCGGATGCTGATGAACAATCTCGATCCCGATGTCGCCGAAGCGCCCGAGAGCCTCGTCGTCTATGGCGGCATCGGCCGCGCCGCGCGGAACTGGGAAGCCTATGACAAGATCGTCGAAACGCTCCGCCGCCTCGACGCCGACCAGACCCTGCTGGTCCAGTCGGGCAAACCGGTCGGCGTGTTCCGCACCCACGAAAACGCCCCGCGCGTCCTGATCGCCAATTCCAACCTCGTCCCCCATTGGGCGACCTGGGAGCATTTCCACGAACTCGACCGCAAGGAGCTGGCGATGTACGGCCAGATGACCGCCGGATCGTGGATCTATATCGGCACGCAGGGCA
>CAZWZP010000075.1:0-12857 GCA_964638925.1 uncultured Stakelama sp.
CGCGCAGGAAATTGGCGAGCGAGCTGGCGATCCGCTCCTTGTTGCGCGGGATGATTGCGGTGTGCGGGATCGGCAGGCCGAGCGGGTGGCGGAACAGGGCGGTGACGGCGAACCAGTCGGCAAAACCACCGACCATCGCCGCCTCGGCAAAGGCGCGGATAAAGCCCGCGACAGTGTAGTCGGGTTCATAACTGCGGGCGATGAAATACACCGCCGCCATCAGCACCAGCAGGCCGGTTGCAAGGATGCGCATCCGCCTCAGGCCGGGCGGGACAGGGTCAGATGAGCGAATCACTCGACCAGAAAGCACGCGGATTGCCGGGTTCATAGCCGGAACAATCCGCGTGCCCTGTTTTGGTTCACTCCGCAGGCGCGGGACCTTCGCTTCCGCTATGCCCGATGCGACCCGCCGGCACCGTGCCGGCAAGGCGCGCCTTGTCCTCGGCATCGTCACCCGGCCGGAAGGTCAGCAGCTTGCGACCCAGCCACGGCCCAACGCGCCGTTCCATACCCAGCGCAAGGCTGAACAGGGCCGGCACGATCAGCAGGGTGAGCAGGGTCGACAGCAGCAGGCCGCCGATCACGGTGATCCCCATCGGCGCGCGCCACGAACCATCGCCATTCAGCGATAGCGCGGTCGGCACCATGCCCGCGACCATCGCCACGGTGGTCATCACGATCGGCTGCGCACGCTTGTGTCCGGCGTCGACGATCGCGGTCAGCTTGTCGACGCCTTTCTCCATCTCCTCCAGCGCGAAGTCGATCAGCAGGATCGAGTTTTTCGCCACGATGCCGAGCAGCATCAGCACGCCGATGAGCACAGGCATCGAAATCGGATTTCCGGTGATCCACAGCGCGATCAGCCCGCCCAATGCCGCGATCAGCAGCGACGACAAATTGACCATCGCCGCCATCACCCCGCGATAGAGCAGGACGAGCACCGCGAAGACCAGCAGGATGCCGGCGATCAACGCGACGATGAAGTTGGTCAGCATTTCCGCCTGCCACTTCGCCTGACCGACCTCCAGCTTGCCGACGCCGATCGGCAGATCGCGCATCGTCGGCAGTTGATCGACCTTCTGCATCACCGCGCCCAGCACATAGGGCTGGCCGGTTTTGGAATCGGTGCCAAGATCGGCCCCGATCACCAGCCGGCGCTTCTGGTTCAGCCGGTCGATCCGCGTCGCGCCGACACCGAATGTGATGTCGGCGACGACCCCAAGCGGCACCGAGCCGCCATTCGACGTCGCGACCGGAAGATTGCGGATCGTCTCCAGCTCCGCGCGCGAGCTTTCGGCCAGCGCGACACGGATCGGAACCTGGCGATCCGACAGGGAGAATTTGGCGCTGTTCTGGTCGATATCGCCCAGGGTCGCGATCCGGATCGCACTGGACAAGGCCGCCGTCGTGACCCCCAGATCAGCCGCCAGTTCAGAGCGCGGCTGGATGACGATTTCAGGCCGCTGGAGATCGCCGGTGATGCGCGGTGCACGCACCTCAGGCATCTTCTCCATTTCGGCAACGATCTTCAGCGCGGTGTCATTGAGCAATTTGGGATCGTCACCACCCAGCACGATCGAAACCGCCCGCCCGCTGCCGCCCCAGCCGCCCTGCGACCGCACATTCACGCGCGCATCCGGAATCTGGGAAAGCGCGGGCTGGATCTGCTGCTGAAATTCAACGCTGGTGAGTTCGCGTTCGTCCTTCAGAATGGCGGTAACCCGCCCATTGCCGACAAAGGTGCGCGAATAGACATTCTCGACCACATCGGTGCGTGCGGCGACGATCCCGCTGACGCGATCAACGACGCGCTTGGTCTGCTGCAGGCTGGTTCCGGGTACCATTTCGATCTGAACCGAAACCTCGTCCTGATCCTGATTGGGCTGGAAGGTGAATTGCAGCGGGCCGCCCACCGCCAGGAAAATTTCCAGCGCGAACGCCACGAGGAATGCGACCACGGCAACCCAGCGATGCACCAATGTCCAGCGCAGCACGCGGACATAGCCATCCATCATCGCCCCTTCGCCATGGCTGGCGTGGCCCTTGGCCTTCAGGAAATAGGCCGCGATCATCGGGGTCAGCAGGCGCGCGATGGCGAGCGACATCAGCACTGCGGCAACCACGGTCAGGCCGAAATTCTTGAAGAACTGGCCCGAAATGCCCGGCATCAGGCCGACCGGCAGAAACACCGCGACAATCGACATGGTGGTTGCGAGCACGGCAACGCCGATCTCGTCCGCCGCATCAATCGACGCCTGATACGCCGATTTACCCATCCGCATATGTCTGACGATATTCTCGATCTCGACGATCGCATCGTCCACCAGCACGCCCGCGACCAGGCTGAGCGCGAGCAGCGTCATCTGGTTGAGGGTGAAGCCGAGCATCTCCATGAACCAGAAGGTCGGGATGGCGGACAGCGGAATCGCCAGCGCGGAGATCAGCGTCGCGCGCCAGTCGCGCAGGAACAGGAACACGACGACGACGGCAAGCACCGCGCCCTCGATCATCGCGACCATCGCCGAATGATATTGGGCTTCGGTATATTTGACGCTGTTGAACAGGACGTTGAACTGAACCTCCGGATTGCGCTTGTTCAGCGCCTCCAGCTTCTTCTGCGCGTCGTCGAACACCGAAACGTCCGACGCGCCCTTGGCCCGCTTGATGTTGAACGACAGGACCTGGCGACCATTATACTCGGCCAGGCTGCGCTGTTCGGCGTAGAGATCGCGGACATCCGCTATATCGGCGAGCCGCACGGTGCGGTCGCCGCCGATCGCGATCCGGGTTTCGGCGAGCGCGCGCGCGTCGCGGGCATTGCCCAGCACGCGCACCGCCTGTTCACTGCCCGAAATTTCGGTGCGGCCGCCCGCTGCGTTCAGATTGACCTGGCGCAGCTGCTGGTTCACCTGCGACGCCGTCAGGCCCAGCGACTGAATCTTGGGCAGGTTCAGGATCACGCGGATTTCGCGATTGACGCCGCCGATCCGCTCGACCCCGGACAACCCGTCCACCGACAACAGCTCGTTGGCGACGGTATTGTCGACATACCATGACAGCTGCTCGATGGTCATGTCGGTGCCGGTCGCGGTGAATGTCGCGATTTCCTGGTCGGTCGTGTTGGCGCGGCCGACGACCGGCTCCAGGATTCCGTCGGGCAAATCGCCCCGAATCTGGGCGATCGCATCGCGCACGTCGCTGACCGCCCGGTCGATCGGCGTACCGATGTCGAGCTGGATCACGGTCTGCGAATTGCCTTCGCGGACATTGGATTCGAGCTGGTCGATGCCCTGAAGGCTGCGTACCGCCGCCTCGACCCGCTGGGTCACCTGCGTCTCGAGCTCGCTCGGCGCGGCGCCGGGCTGGCTGATCGACACCCATACGATCGGGAAGTCGATGTCCGGATCATTGTTCACGTCCATCCGCGCGAAGCTGACAAAGCCGGCGATGGTGAGCGCGATGAACAGGACGATCGGCGGAACCGGGTTCCGGATCGACCAGGCAGAGATGTTGCGGAAGCCCATGTCCGTGCCTTTACCGCTGGATGGTCGTCAGGTTTGGAATAACCTTTTGACCCGGGTTGAGAAAGGCGCCCGCGGTCAGCACCACGCGTTCGGTGCCGGTCAGACCGCTGGTGATCGCGACGCCCGCATCGGACACCTCACCGGTGGTCACCGCGCGCCGCTCCGCCTCGTTCCTGGCATTGAGGATGAAGACGAAATTGCCCTTGGCATCGCTCTGGATCGCGGATTGCGGGAGCAGCGGGGCGACCGCGCCACCCGCCATGATCCGCGCCGAGGCAAAGCCGCCCGGACGCAGCGCCTTGTCGAACGACAATGCGATGCGGGCAATGCCCTGACGCGTCTGCGGGTCGATGACCGGCGACACTTGCCACACCTCACCGGTGAACACCTGGCTCATGCCGACCGGGGTCACTTCGGCGCGCGCGCCGGTCGGAATCCGGTGGAGGTCCGCTTCGGCGAGCTGCGTGCGCAGCTCCATCTGGCCGCCCTGCGCAACGCGGAACAGCGCGCCCGATCCCGAGCTGATGATCTGGCCCGGCTCAACCGCGCGGGTGAGGACGAGGCCGGCGGCAGGCGAGCGAATGTCGAGGCGGCGATTGCGCGCCTGGGTTTCCGACAGTTGCGACTGGGCGACGCGCACGCGCGCGGCGGCGGCGTCGCGGGTCGCGGTCTTGCGGTCGATATCCGCCTTGGACACAAAGCCACGCGCCAGCAGCTGCTGCGCCCGATCAAGTTCAGCCTGAGCGATGTTGAGATCAGCCTGCGCAACGCGGATATTCGCCGCCTGCGACTGGGCGGTCTGGCTCTGCACCGACCGATCGACGGTCGCGAGCACCTGACCGGCAGCGACCCAATCGCCGGGCTCGACCAGCACGCGGGTGACCATACCCCCCTCACCGGCAACACCGACCGGCATTTCGCGGCGGGCGGCGAGCGATCCGGTGCCGCTGATCACGCTGGTGATCGTGCTGCGGCCCGGCACCGCGACGGTGACAGTCGGCAGCTGGCGACCGCCGCCCGGCCCGCCCTTGGCTGCGCCCGAAGCGCCAGACTTGGCTGGATCGGTCTTGGTGTCGGCTCCGCCCGAGGCGAAGGCGAAATACGCCGCGACGATCACGACGAGCGCGATGACGCCCGCGATGATCCACCATTTGCGGCGCGACCGTTTCTTCCCCTCACCCGCCAGAGCGAGCCGTTCTTCCCCACCGAACATCCGAGCCTCGTAATTCATGCACGACCTCTTTCACCCCCGACCATTGGTCGGCGCGGGTCCTCCCCGTCGCGCTGTATTATCTGAATAAGTCACTTGCCTCAAGGGCAGTTTTACGGTGCGCGTCAGATGCCCGTTTTGATGAATCTGCGCAAGCGCAAGTCACGCGCAAATGGGGGTATTCAGCACCGCGAACATGAGGCAATCTCTTGCCTGCTCCAGCCTGATCGGGGGACGGAGGCGACTACAGGAGGAAGATATGCCCGAAGGAATTCTCGGTTGGATCCTCATCGGCCTGGTGGCCGGCGTCCTTGGCAAGCTGATCATGCCGGGCAAGGACCCGGGCGGCATCATCGTGACCATTTTGATCGGCATCGCCGGCGCGCTGCTCGCCGGGTTCGTTGCGCCGTCGATCGGGGTCGATCTGTCCAGCACACTCACCAGCTATATTGCCGCCACGGTGGGCGCTGTGGTGCTGCTCGCGCTCTACCGTCTGGTGATGACGCGCCGCGCGCGCTGAACACCCGCTGCAGGGTTCGTTCAGCCCTTGTTGTCCCGCCCTGCCCCACGCAGCGGCGGGACAATTTCTATCTGAAAGGCTCTGCTTCAATGATCCGACTGATGACCGCCGCCGCACTCGCCGCGACCTTCCCGCTCACCGCTGCCGCGCAGGTTGCCCCGACCGCAACGGTTGCCGAAGGGACGCTGCTCGATGTGGTCGCGGAGGGCCGGGTCAATCGGGTGCCGGATATCGCCATCATCCGCGCCGGCGTCGTCAGCCAGGGCGCGACCGCAGCCGAGGCGCTGTCGGCGAATGCGCGGCAGATGGCGTCGCTGCTGAGCGCTATTAAGGCAGCGGGAATCGCCGATCGTGACATTCAGACCGCGACCATCTCGCTCAACCCGCAATATCGCTATGCCGAGAATCAGCCGCCGGTCATCACCGGCTATCAGGCCACCAACACGGTATCGGTGAAGTTTCGCGATATCGCGCGCAGCGGGACGATCCTCGACGCGCTGGTCAAGCAGGGCGCGAACCAGATCGACGGGCCGAGCCTGACGATCGACGCGATCGATTCGGCGATGGGTGCGGCGCGCGTCGATGCGGTGAAGCGCGCCCGTGAGCGCGCCACCCTGTATGCAGGTGCGCTCGGCATGAAGGTCGACCGTATCCTGATGGTCAGCGAGGGCAGCGACGGCGGCGCGCCCGGCCCGGTGCCGCAAATGATGGTGCGTGCCGAAGCGAAGGATTCGACCCAGATCGCGCCGGGCGAACAGCAGGTCAGCGCCACCGTCCGCATCCGCTTTCTGCTCAAGTAACGAAAAAGGGGCCGCCCCTGCCGGGACGGCCCCTATTGGTTTTGAGTCTCGGCTAAATTCAGCGCACCGAGCCGCGACGCACCAGATTGACGATCGCGAGCAGGATGATCGCGCCAACCAGCGACGACACGAAGGTCATCACGGTGATCGCGCTATTGATCGAGCCGCCGAACAGCAGGCCGCCGATAAATGCGCCGACGATGCCGACGACGATGTTGAGCAGGATTCCCTGCTGGGCGTCGGTGCGCATCACCAGGCTGGCAAGCCAGCCGACCACGCCGCCGATCACGAGCCAGACGATAAGGCCAACGAGATCCATGTCTTCCTCCACTGTGACGTTCGCAAGCAGTGCGAACGATGTGGGTCAAAGACGCCCCGGAGCCGAAAATGGTTCCGCCCGCGTTTTGAGGCGCGGGCGGATGGGAGAGCGGGTGATGTGAGGCGGGGAGCTTCCCCGCTCCTCAATATTTCTGCTGGCGCTCGTACAGTGACTTGTAATGCTGGATGCGCGTCACGCGCAGGCCCGGCATACCCGACCGGTCGATCGCGCGCTGCCAACCGGCGAATTCCTCGACCGTCAGGCCATAGCGTTCGCACACTTCGTCGATGCTGAGCAGGCCGCCATTGACCGCCGCGACCACTTCCGCCTTGCGCCGCACGACCCAGCGGGTCGTTTCGGGCGGCGGCAGCGAGTCGAGCGTCAGCGGCTCACCGAGCGGACCGATCACTTTCGCTGGGCGGATCTTCTGGTTTTCAATCATTCCATACCTCGATCAGGGCGGGGGGTCCCCAACTGCATCTGAAGCCCGTCATAACGTCCGCGGATTTCGCTTCGCCTAAACGGCACGGTAAACGGCGCCTTCATCGAACTTGCCACCGGGTTAGCGTGCGCTCGACCGCCAGGTTGAACGCACCATGCGGCGGCGCGAGCAAACCGTGCGCGGGCGTAAGCCGATCGAGCCGGATCTGTAGCCGCGCAGTCGGGCTCGCCGACTGACGCACTGCCGCCGCCGCGAGCAGCACGGCGACGGGCGCGGCAATCGGCATCGCCCCGACGTCGCGGTCGAATCGGAAGCTCAGATCCACTGGAGCCTGCTGTCATGAGTCGAATCCATCCGACCCCGTTTAGCGACGAAGGCTAAAAGCCCGGTAAATGCAGCGCTTTTGCATCGGCCCCGTAGAACCACTATGTGCGCGCCCATGTTCACCGGAGATTTTCAGCTGGCCGGACCGCTCGATCAGCGGCGGATCGTCGTTGCCATGTCGGGCGGCGTCGACAGTTCGGTCGTGGCCGCACTCGCCGCGCGGACCGGGGCGGAGACGATCGGCGTCACGCTGCAGCTCTACGATCATGGTGAAGCGGTCGGGCGCGCGGGGAGTTGCTGTGCGGGCCGCGACATCCGCGACGCGCGCGCCGTGTGCGATCGCCTCGGCATCGCGCATTATGTGTTCGATCACGAAAGCAGCTTTCGCGAGAGCGTGATCGACGATTTCGCCGACACCTATCTCGCCGGGCGCACGCCGATTCCCTGCGTCAAATGCAATATGGGGCCGAAATTCACCGACCTGTTCGCGCTCGCCCGCGATCTGGGTGCCGACTGCCTCGCGACCGGCCATTATGTGCAGCGGGTTGAAGGGCCGGAGGGGCCGGAGCTGCACAAGGGCGCAGATCCGGCGCGCGACCAGAGCTATTTCCTGTTTGCGACCACGACGCCGCAGCTCGATTTCCTGCGCTTCCCGCTCGGCGGTTTGCCCAAGGCAAAGGTGCGCGAGATTGCGGCGGAGATTGGCCTTGGCGTGGCGGGCAAGCCCGACAGCCAGGACATCTGCTTCGTCCCGGATGGCGACTATGCAACGCTGGTCAAGAAATTGCGCCCGGAGGCCGACACCGCCGGAGCGATCGTCGATGAGGCGGGCAACAAGCTCGGCGCGCATAAGGGCCTGATCCATTTCACCGTCGGCCAGCGCCGCGGCCTCGAGATCGGCGGTAGTCCCGAGCCGCTCTATGTGCTGCGACTCGATCCGGCGACGCGCGACGTGGTGGTCGGCCCCAAGTCGGCACTGGCGGTCAGCGCCGCGCGGATCGAGGGGCTGAACTGGATCGGCGGCAGCCATAAAGGCCCGCTGACCGCCAAGGTCCGCTCGATGGCGCGCCCCGTACCCGCGCGGCTTGATGGCGACCGGGTGGTGTTCGACGCGCCGGAATATGGCGTCGCACCGGGGCAGGCGGCGGTACTCTATGCGGGCGAGCGTGTCTTGGGTGGCGGCTGGATCACGCAGACCGAGCGCGCGGAGCTGGTCGCGGCTTAGAGTCGTTTGCAGCTTCCGCTGAATCGGCACCGGCCCCCTCCCCCACCCGGCCACCCAACGACAGTGTATTCTATGGGTGGCCGGGTGGGGGAGCGGGCCGGTGCCGCCTTACTGAAAACGACTCTAACCCTTCAGCTCGTTCGCTTCGCGCAGCGGTTCGCCGGGACGGTCCACCTGCCCTTCCGGATCGACATGGATCAGGATTTCGGTGCCGGGAAATTCGGCCTCAAGCCGCGCTTCGAGCGCCTCGACCACGTCATGCGCCTGCGCGACGCTCATCGTGGCGGGCACATGGATATGGAATTGCGCGAAATCCTGTGACCCGCTGGTGCGAGTGCGCAGGTCGTGCAGGCTTTCAAAGCCGGGAATTGCGGCGGCGCAGGCGATGAAGGCGCGGCGCTTTTCCTCCGGCCATTCGCGGTCCGTCCGCTGGCCGCTCGCGCCGCTCGCCGCGTGCCACGCGCCCCACAGCAGCCATAGCGCGATGCCAATGCCGAACACCGGGTCTGCGCCGCGCAGGTGCAGCACCGATTCCAATACCAACGCAGCGATGACGCCGCTGTTGAGCAGCAAGTCTGATTGGTAGTGCAGACGATCGGTGCGGATCGCAATCGATCCGCTCGCCGCGATCGCACGCGCCTGATAGGCGGTGAGCAGCAGCGTCACACCGATCGCAATCACCGACACCACGATCCCGGCCTCCGGATCGGCCGCGACTTCGCCGCTCGCCAGCCGTTCGATCGCGCGCACCGCGATGAAGGCGGCGGAGGCCGAGATCAGCACCACCTGGAACAGTGCCGCCAGCGCCTCCGCCTTGCCATGGCCGAAGCGGTGATTGGCATCGGCGGGCTGCGCGGCGATGCGCACTCCCGCCAGCGTGACTAAAGACGCGATCAGGTCGAGTACCGAGTCGGACAGACTCGCCAGCATCGCCACCGAGCCGGTGGTCCACGCCGCATAGGCCTTGAGCCCACCCAGCAGAAATGCCGCGATCACGCTGGCAATCGCCGCGCGGGTCGCGGTGACGGTCATGGGTACAGTATCCCTTCGTCCCAGCCGATGCCGTTGCGCGCGAACACGCGGCGCTCGTGCAGCCGATGCTCGCGGTCGAGCCAGAATTCGATCCGCTCCGGCGTGACACGATAGCCGCCCCAGTGCGGCGGGCGCGGCACATCGCCGCCCTCGAACCGCGCCTGCATCTGCGCAAAGCGCGCCTCGAAGGTCGCACGATCGGCGAGCGGGCGCGACTGATCGCTCGCCCAAGCGCCCAACTGCGAATCGCGGCTGCGCGTGGCGAAATAGGCGTCGGATTCGGCGTCGGTCACGCGATGCACCGACCCCTCGATGCGGATCTGGCGGCGCAGCGATTTCCAATGGAACAGCAGGGCCGCGCGCGGGGTCGCATCCAGTTCGCCCGCCTTGCGGCTCTCAAGGTTGGTATAGAAGGTAAAGCCCTCCGGCCCGTGCCCCTTGAGCAGCACCATGCGCAGCGACGGCTGGCCGTCCGCGCCCACGGTGGCGAGCGCCATTGCGTTCGAATCATTGGGCTCGGTCGTGCGTGCCTCGGTGTACCAAGCGTCGAACAGGGCAAAGGGATTGTCGGTCATGGCGCTTCCATAGCCTTTCTCTCGCCGCAACGGGAGGGGCTTGGCCATTGCCCTTTCGTCACGCGCGCGGCATGGGGAAGGCCAGAGTTTCGACAGATTTCGAGGACGCGATGAAGGACAAGCTGGTGACGTTGATCGGCGGCGGCGGGTTCGCCGGACGCTATATCGCGCAAAGCCTGCTCAAGGCCGGCGCGCGGGTGCGGATCGCCCAGCGCGATCCGCGCGCGGCATGGTTCCTCAAGCCGCTGGGCGGGCTGGGCCAGACGCAGTTTGTTGCCGCCGATGTGACTCGCCCCGACACGCTGGCGCGCGCTGTCGCCGGGTCGGATGCCGTGGTCAATCTGGTCGGCGTGTTCGGCAATCGCATGGACGCGGTCAACGCGCGCGGATCGGGCAATGCCGCCAAGGCTGCGGCTGAAGCTGGCGCGACCAGTTTCGTGCAGATGTCCGCGATCGGCGCCGATAGCGACTCGCCCTCGGCCTATGGCCGGTCGAAGGGCGATGGCGAGGCGGCGGTGCGCGCCGCCTTCCCGTCCGCCACGATCCTGCGCCCCAGCCTGATGTTCGGGCGCGAGGATCAGTTCGTGAACCGCTTCGCCGCGCTCGCCGCATCGCTGCCGTTCGTCCCGGTGCTCAAGGGCGGGACCAGGATTCAGCCGGTGTGGGTCGCCGATGTCGCGCAGGCGGTGACCCGCGCGATCGCCGAACCCGCCCGCTATGCCGGCCACACGTTCGATCTGGGCGGGCCGGACGTGATGAGCTTCACCCAGTTCCACCACTGGCTGCTCGGCGCGATCGGGCGCGACAAGCCGGTGGTCGAGCTGCCCGATGTCGCCGGTGCTGCACTGGCATCGCTCGGCTTCCTGCCCGGCGCGCCGATCAGCTGGGACCAGTGGCTGATGCTGCAGCAGGACAATGTCGCATCGGGCGATGGCCTCGCCGCGTTCGACATTGCGCCGACCCCGCTGGGCGCGGTCGCGCCGCACTGGCTGGTCCAGTACCGCAAACATGGCCGGTTCGCCGACGCGCGCCACGCCTGACCGCCGCATCCGGCACAGATGAACGGCCGGGCGCGCCCGGCAGGGGGAGCGCGCCGTGGGCGACATCGCAATCTACATCATCCTCGGCATTATCGAGGGGCTGACAGAATTCGTGCCCGTGTCATCGACCGGGCATCTGATCCTGGCGAGCGAGCTGCTCGGCTTTACCGGCGAAGGGTCGGTCGCGTTCAAGGTCGCGATCCAGCTCGGAGCGATCCTGGCGGTGCTGGTCGCCTATTGGCGGCGCTTCTGGGGCATCGGCATGGGCCTGTTGCGCGGCGAGCGTGAGGCGATCTGGTTCACCCGCAACATCCTGATCGGGTTTCTGCCCGCAATGCTGATCGGCGCGGTCGCCTATGAAGGCATCCGCCAGCTGATCCAGTCGCCGATGACCGTGGCGGTCGCGCTGATCGTCGGCGGCGTCGCGATCCTGATCATCGAACGCATGGTCAAGGTGGTGAAGGTAGAGCGCGTCGAGACGATGCCGCTGCCCACCGCGGTCGCAATCGGGCTGGTCCAATGCATCGCGATGATCCCGGGCGTCAGCCGGTCGGGCGCGACGATCATGGGCGCGTTGCTGATGGGGGTCGAGCGCAAGACCGCAGCGGAGTTCAGCTTCTTTCTCGCCGTGCCGACCATGGCGGGGGCAACCGCCTATTCGCTGTACAAGGACCGCGACCTGCTGAGCGTGGACGATCTTGGCGGCATCGCGATCGGCCTTGGCGTGTCGTTCATCGTCGCGCTGCTGGTCGTGAAGGCGTTCGTGAAGATCGTCGGTCGCTTCGGCTTTGCACCGTTCGCCTGGTATCGAATCGCGCTTGGTGCGGTCGCGATTCTGCTTCTCTCGCTGAGATAAGGCCGACACGGACCTATCATTGAAATGAAATTACGTGACATCCATGAATAGTCAGGATGAGGCGGATTATTAGGTAAGTGATGCTGTCCTATATCCCCATTTTTGCGTGACTCGGTAACAAAGTTCTGCCATTCGCGCCGCATGGGCAAGGATGTGATGCTTCAATTCGTCGATCGTGCGCAGGCGTTTCCGCCAAAGCGCGATCCGGAACTGCGCGCGCAGGATTTTCGCGAGATTGCGGAGCGCTACGCGCCGCCGAGCGCCGAGGATCAGGCCGGGCGCTGCTCGCAATGCGGCGTGCCGTACTGCACGGTGCATTGCCCGCTGCACAACCATATCCCCGACTGGCTGCGCCTGACCGCCGAGGGGCGGCTGCGCGAAGCCTATGAGCTGTCGAACAGCACATCGACCATGCCCGAGATTTGCGGGCGTATCTGTCCGCAGGACCGGCTGTGCGAGGGCAATTGCGTCATCGAATCGTCCGGCCATGGCACGGTCACGATCGGGTCGGTCGAAAAATTCATCACCGACACGGCGTGGGAAGAAGGCTGGGTTGAGCCGTTGCAGCCCGGCCCGGCGCGCGGCCAGTCGGTCGGCGTGATCGGCGCGGGTCCGGCGGGCCTGACGGCGGCGGAATATCTGCGCGTGCTCGGCTATGACGTCCATGTCTATGACCGGCACGATCGCGCCGGCGGGTTGCTGACCTATGGCATCCCCGGCTTCAAGCTGGAAAAGCACATCGTCACGCGCCGCACCGACCGGCTGGCGGCGGGCGGAATCGTGTTTCACCTCGGTTTCGACGTCGGCAAGGATACGACGCTGGAGCAGCTGCGCCAGAAGCACGACGCGCTGCTGATCGCGACCGGCGTGTACAAGCCGCGCGCGATCAAGGCGCCGGGCGTCGGCGCGAACGGCGTGGTCGATGCGCTCGACTATCTGATCGCGTCCAACCGCAAGAGCTTTGGCGACAGCGTCCCTGCGTTCGAGGAT
>CAZWZP010000076.1:0-572 GCA_964638925.1 uncultured Stakelama sp.
AGGCGACCGGCACCGGGATCGGCACATTGATGCCGACCATGCCGACATTGACCCGCGCCGCAAATTCGCGTGCGGCGTGGCCGTTGCGGGTGAAGATCGCGACGCCGTTGCCGTACTGATGGTCGCTCGGCAGACGCAGCGCCGCCTCGAAATTGTCGGCGCGGACCATCTGGAGCACCGGGCCGAAAATTTCCTCCTGATAGGAGCGCATCTGCGGGGTGACGCGGTCGAACAGCGTCGGGCCGACGAAAAAGCCGCTCTCATGCCCCTGCAGCGTGAAGCCGCGCCCGTCGACGACCAGCTCGGCGCCCTCCTCGACGCCCATCTGGATGTAGGATTCGATCTTGGCCTTGTGCGCGGCGGTGACGACCGGGCCGTAATGCGCGTCACTGTCGGTCGAGACGCCGATCCGCAGCGCCTCGATCGCGGGGAGCAGCTTTTCGCGCAGCGCAATCGCGGTCTTCTCGCCCACCGGGACCACCACCGGAAGCGCCATGCAGCGCTCGCCCGCCGATCCGAAGGCGGCACCGGCGAGGTCGTTGACGACCTGATCCAGATCGGCGTCGGGCATG
>CAZWZP010000076.1:654-11907 GCA_964638925.1 uncultured Stakelama sp.
CTCACCGCCTTGATCTCGGGGTGGTCGAGGATCGCGTCGACCATTTCCTTGTCGCCCTGAACGACCTGGAGGATGCCATCGGGCAGGCCCGCCTCCTGCATCAGTTCGGCAAGGCGCACCGGCACGCTGGGGTCGCGCTCGCTGGGCTTCAGAATGAAGGCGTTGCCGCAGGCGATGGCGACGCCGAACATCCACATCGG
The DNA here is from genome assembly GCA_964638925.1 of uncultured Stakelama sp. GTDB lineage: Bacteria > Pseudomonadota > Alphaproteobacteria > Sphingomonadales > Sphingomonadaceae > Sphingomonas. Next base: position 855 of record CAZWZP010000076.1, read on the forward strand.
GATCATCGCGGGGAAGTTGAACGGGGTGATGCCCGCGACGACGCCGAGCGGCTGACGCATCGAATAGACGTCGATTCCGGGCCCGGCCCCCTGAGTGTACTCGCCCTTGAGCACATGCGGGATGCCGCAGGCGAATTCGATGACTTCAAGCCCGCGCTGAATATCGCCCTTCGAATCCGCGATCACCTTGCCATGTTCGGAGCTGAGCAGATGGGCGAGTTCGTCCATATGCTGTTCGACCAGCGCCTTAAACGCGAACATGACGCGCGCACGCCGCTGTGGGTTGGTCGCGGCCCATGCGGGTTGGGCTGCCAGCGCCTTCGCCATCGCGGTGTCTAGATCGGCGGGGCTGCCGAGCGTCACCTGCGCCTGCACCGCGCCGCTATTGGGGTCGAACACGTCCGACCGGCGCGTACCGGTGCCAACGCTCGCCGCGCCGCCGATGAAATGGGTGATCTCGCGCATGGGCCTCTCCTATTTGGAATGCGTGATGCACCTGCGGGGCGATCGGCGGCAACCCATCGACATGCAGGGCATAGCTGCATATTTGCAGGTCATGGACTGGAGCGACCTTCCCATCTTCCTCGCGATTGCCCGAACGGGTCAGTTGGCCAAGGCCGCGCAGAGCCTGCAAATTGACGCGACCACCGCCGGCCGCCGCCTGCGCCGCCTCGAACAAGCGGTCGGCGAGCGCCTGTTCGAACAGGGGCCGGACGGCCAGGCGCTGACCCCGGCGGGGGAGCGGCTGCTCACCCATGCGCGTGCGATGGAGCGTGCCGCCGCCGCAATCGGCGAACGCGACTCCGGTGGGCTAGTGCGCGGCACGGTCCGGGTGAGCGTGTCGGAGGGGTTCGGCAGCTGGTTCGTCAGCCGCCATCTCGGCACCCTTGCCGACGCGCATCCGGGACTGTCGGTCGATCTGGTGGCGAGCAGTGGTTTCCTCAATCCGACGCGGCGCGAGACCGATGTCGCGGTGCTGCTCGCGCGGCCCCGGAGAGGCCCGCTACTGACGCGCAAGCTCGCCGATTACGGGCTGCGCCTCTATGCGTCGCGCGCCTATCTGACCGCGCACGGCACCCCCGTAAGTGCCGAGCAGCTGCGCGACCACCGGCTGATCGGCTATGTCCCCGACATCCTCTACGCGCCCGAACTGCGCTATCTTGACGAGATCCCCGGCGCCCCTGCGCCGCAGCTGCGCTCGTCGAGCATTCATGCCCAGCACCGCATGACCGAAGCGGGCGCGGGGATCGCGGTGCTACCGTGCTTCATCGGCGACTCTGACCCCGCCCTCACGCGGGTGCTGCCCGACATCGCGATCCGGCGCAGCTTCTGGCTGGTGACGCATGAGGAGACGCGGCACTTCGCGCCGGTCGCCGCCTTTACCGACTGGCTTGGCGCATTGGTGGCGCAGCATCGCGCCCAGCTCGTCGGATAGCAGAAAAGCCCAGAAAACTGCCATTTGTCACGGAAGTGTCACGCCCGGCTAACACCGCATTTACCGTCCGCCCCCTATCACCGACGCCATGTTCGCGCTCGCCGATCCCACCCCCGCCCCTTCCCCGGTCACGACGCGGGACTGGCTGTCCACGGTCGAGCGCAACCCGCCGTTCCTGCGCGAACACGATACATTGTTCACCGCGACCGAGATGTTCCAGGCGAATATGGAGTTGCGCCTGCTTCCGGTGGTCGATGCCAGCCACCGCGCGATCGGGGCGCTGTTCGAAAAGGATGTGCGGCGGCTGTTGCTCAACCCGTTCGGCCATGCGCTGATGCGCAACCCGGCCTATGGCAGTGCAATTGCCGCGCATATCCGCCCCTGCCCCCAGGCCGAGGTCGATCAGGAGATCGGCACGGTGCTCGACGCCTATCGCGCGGCCAGCGGGCAGGAGGGGATGATCCTGACGCATCGCGGCCGGTTGTTCGCGGTCGTCGCCAATCGGCGGATCGTGAGCCTGGCGGTCGAACGCGAACTGACCCATGCCCGGGGGCAGCTCCAGCGATCGGCGCGGATCGAGGCGGCGTCGGCGCGGTTCGAACAACAGGCCGGATCGCTCGCGCGCACGCTCGCCAGCCTGTCGCAGCGAATCGGCGGCAATGCCAGCGCCACGGCGTCGCGCGCAGCGGATACCGGGGATCGCGCCGCAGCGGTCGCCTCAGCCACAGCGCAGACCAGCCTGAGCATGACCGAGATCGCCGATCGCGGACGGATGCTCGCCGGCGCGTTCGCCGCAATCAACGAAGATACGATGCGCGCCAAGGCGGCGGCGGAAAATGCCGTAGGGCTGGTCGGCGAAGGCGGCGCGCGGATGCGCCAGCTGATCCGATCCGCGGAGTCGATCGACACGGTCATCGCGCTGATCGGCGATATCGCGGGCCAGGTGAATCTCCTCGCGCTCAACGCGACGATCGAGGCGGCGCGGGCGGGCGAGGCCGGGCGAGGCTTCACCGTGGTCGCAAACGAGGTCAAGGCGCTCGCCACCCAGGCCAGCCATGCTGCGGGCCGGATCACCGCGCATGTCGCCGAACTATGCACCGGCATCGCCCAGGTCGCCGACGGGCATGGTGAGATCGAACGCGCGATCGCGGCGATGGCGCGGCTGTGCGACACGGTCGAACATGCCGTTGCCACCCAGCGCGATACGACGCGGCTGATCGCGACGACAGTCGAGGAAACGGTCAGCGCCGGGGCGGTGATCGCCGACGATGTCGATGCAATCGGTCGCACGGCAAGCTCGGCGACGCACAGCGCGCAGGAAATGGGGGGGCTAGCCGAGCGACTACAGGCGGAGGCCGGCGCGCTGGACGCGGCGGTGCAGGGCTTCCTGGCCGATTTGCGCGCGGCCTAAATGCTGTCCACCGCTTCGCCGATCACGTCGTAAACGCGCCCCAAATCTTCGTCCGAGATGCAATAAGGCGGCATCACATAGACCGTGTTGCCCAGCGGGCGGAGCAGCACATCGCGCTCGCGAAAGAAGGCGGACAGACGCGGGCCGAGCGCGGACATGTAACGCCCCTCCGCCTGCTCGAGCTCCATCGCGACGATCGTGCCGATCTGGCGGAGGTTAGACACTTTGCTGCGGAGCGGGGCGCTGAGGTCGGTCTGGCGCAGCACCAGCCGGTCGATCCGCTCCAGCACCGGCTCATCGCGCCAGATGCCAAGGTTCGCCACCGCAGCAGCGCAGGCAATCGGGTTGGCGGTGTAGCTCGATGAATGGAAGAACATCCGCGCCCGATCCTCGCTCAGATGTGAGGCAAAGATCTCCTCGGTCGCCATGGTGACCGCCAGCGGCAGCGACCCGCCGGTCAGTCCCTTGGACAGGCACAGCAGATCCGGCACGATCTGCGCCCATTCGCACGCCAGCAGTGCACCGGTGCGGCCCCAGCCGGTCATCACCTCATCGGCGATGAACAGCACCCCGAAATGCCGACAGATATCGCGCATCGCGCGCAGCACGCCGGGCAGATAGATGCGCATCCCCCCCGCGCCCAGGATCATCGGTTCGACAATCAGCGCGGCGGGCGGTGGCGATTGCGCGCAATATTGTTCGAGTGCCGCCATGGTCAGCGCCTCTTTCCCCCGTTCCGGAAAGGGGATGACGTCGACGTCGAACAGCAACGGCGCGTAGCTCTTGTTGAACACCCCGCGCGCGCCGACCGACATGCCGCCGATCGTGTCGCCGTGATAGCTGCCCTCCATCACGATGATCCGGCTGCGATCCTCGCCGCGATTGGCGAAATGGCCGAGCGCCATCTTGAGCGCGACCTCGACACTGGTCGATCCGCTGTCGGAGAAGAACACTTTGGTCAGCGCGGGCGGCATCATCGCGGTGAGGTCACGCGCCAGAGTCTCAGCGGGTTCGTGGGTCCAGCCGGCGAAGATCAGCTGGTCGAGCTGTTCCGCCTGCGCGCGGATCGCCGCCATGATGCGCGGGTGGCAATGGCCGTGCGTCGTGACCCACCAGGACGAAATGGCGTCGATCACGCGCCGGCCATCGGCGGTGTGCAGGATCGCACCTTCGGCACGCGTCACCAAAGGCACTGGCTCGTTCAGGCCGTGCTGGGTAAAGGGATGCCAGACGGGCGAGGTCATGCAATCGCCCCGAGATCGAGCATCGCGGCGGCGGCGCGGAGGCTGTCCGGGGTCAGCGGGTCAAGGTGCGGCAGGCGGCCGAGCGAGGCGACCTGCCCCATCGCGCAGATCGTCGCCTGGCTGTCGGGTACTTCATCGCCCGAAAACAGGATGCCCGCCACGGTGACGCCCCGCGCGCGCAGCACCTCGATCGTCATCAGGCTATGGTTGATCGTGCCGAGCGCGGTGCGCGCGACGATCACCACCGGCAGCCCCCAGCGCGCGAACAGATCGGCATAGAGCAAGTCGCGGGTGACGGGCACCAGCGCGCCCCCCGCCCCTTCGATCACCACCCGCCCCGGCGGCGGGATCAGGCGCGCGGGGTCGATCGTCACCCCGTCAATCTCCGCCGCACGATGCGGCGAGCAGGGGGTTTCGAAGAAATAGGCTTCGCGCAGCGTCTCGACTCCCGTGAGCCTTGCGACGGCCTCCCGGTCGCTTTCCGCATCTTCGCGTCCGGCCTGGACCGGTTTCCAATAGGTCGCACCCAGCCGCCACGCGAGCGCCGCCGACGCGACGGTCTTGCCAACGCCAGTATCGGTGCCGGTGACGACGATCATGCGAGTGCCTCTGCCAGTGAATCAATATCTTGTGCGGTGACGTTGAGCGTCAGCGTGATCCGCAGCCGCGCGGTGCCGGGTGCGACCGTGGGCGGGCGGATGCCGCGTATGTCGAAGCCGCGCGCCTGCACCGCCGCCGCGCGCGTCATTGTCACGGCATCGTCGCCGATGATCAGCGGCAGGATCTGCGTCCCCGTCGCGGTCACGCCATGCGGGGCGAGCGCCGTTTCGGCATGAGCGATCAGCGCGTGCAGCCGAGCGCGCCGCTCCGGCTCCTCCGCCACGATACGCAGCGCCGCGCGGACCGCACTGGCGAGCAAGGGCGACGGCGCGGTCGAGAAGATGAACGGGCGGGCGCGGTTGATCAGGAAATTGATCAGCACGTGTGGGCCGGTGACCAGCGCGCCCTGACAGCCCAGCGCCTTGCCGCAGGTGTGGAGCGCCACGACATTCTCTGCCCCCTCCAGCTGCTCCGCGAGGCCCCGCCCGTTCGCGCCCCACACGCCGGTGGCGTGCGCCTCATCGACCAGCAGCATGGCGTCATGCCGCGCCGCGACTGCCGCGAAGTCCGCGACCGGGGCGCAATCGCCATCCATCGAATAGAGCGTTTCGAACGCGATCCACGGGGTTCCCGTCCCGCCCTGCGCCCGCCAGTCATGGATGGCGTTATCCACAGCCTGTGGATCATTATGCCCCGCCCCGACTGCGGGCGCACGGGCAAGGCGCAGGCCGTCATGCATACTGGCATGGATCATGGCGTCATGGACGATCAGGTCGCCCGGCTGCGGCAGCGTCGCGAGCAGCGCGACATTGGCGGCAAAGCCGGTGGCGAAATACAGGCACGCCTCTGCCCCGAACAGCGCAGCGGCTTCGGCCTCCAGCGCCGCAATCTCGGGGTCGTTGCCGCGCAGCAGCCGCGATCCGCCCGACCCCACCGCCACGCCGCGCGCAACCGCATCGGCCACCGCATCGCGCAACCGCTGATCGCGGGCGAGGCCGAGATAGTCGTTGGACGCAAAGTCCAGCCCGGTGCGCTGGCTCAGCGACCGCAGCCGCCCGGCCCGCTCCAGCCGGTTCAGGTCATCGCGGTGAAACTCTGGTGTCATGCCGCTCCCGCACGGGCGAGCAGCGCCTGGGCCTGTTTGAGGTGCGGCGCGTCGATCATCTTCCCATCGAGCTGCAGCACCCCCGCGCCCGGATTGGCGGCAAAGGCAGCGACGACGGCGCGGGCGTGCGCGATGGCGGCTTCGGACGGGGTGAAAGCGGCGTTGATCACCGGCACCTGCGCGGGGTGGATCGCCATCATGCCGGTAAAGCCGTCGCGCATCGCCCGCGCGCAATAGGCGGCGAGGCCGTCGAGGTCGCGGAAGTTCGGATAGACCGTCTCAATCGGTGCCACCCCGGCGGCGTGCGCGCCGAACAGGGTGAGGCCACGGATCATCTCGTAAGGCGGGGTGTAGCGCCCGTCCGCCTCGCGCGACGATTGCGCGCCGATCGCGGCGGGCAGATCCTCCGCCCCCCAGGTGATCCCGGCGAGGCGCGGCGAGCAACCCACATAGCTGCCCAAGCCAAAGATCGCGGCCGGCGTTTCGGTCGCGATCGGCAGGATGCGCGCAGCGACGCCAGCGAGCATCGCGTCGAGCGCGGCGACGTCCTGCCCGCTCGCCGATTTGGGCAGGACGATGCCATCCGCCCCGCGCGCGGCGGCAAGATCGTCCTGCGTCATGCCGCTGTCGAGCGGGTTGATGCGAACCCACAAAGCCGGGCCGCCATGCTGCTTGGCGAGGAACGCCGCCACCGCAGCGCGCGCCTCTGCCTTGCGCTCCGGCGTCACCGAATCCTCAAGGTCCAGGATCAGCGCATCGGCACCGCTGGCCAGCGCCTTTTCCATCCGGTCGGGCCGGTCACCGGGGACGAACAACAGCGAACGCAGGCGCATCGGATTTCCTCTCTCGTGTCCCGCGCCATGCCTTTGCCACGCGCTGACGGCAAGCTGCATCCCACCAGCTCCCCGCCGCCAAGGGGAGGATTGAGGCGGCCGGAGACTGATAAAACGAGTTGGCAAAAGCGATCAGGAAGCAGTGATTACGGCGACGCCAACGCATCTATGAACGCTGTAGCTTCGCGCAGTTCCTCTGCATCCTTAGCGTCGCGCAACATCGGCCGCAGGTGGTAGGCCAGCAGATCGGCATCGCGACGGTCACGGTCCCGCGTTTCGCCGAGAACACGAATTAGCCCGCTTAGACCCAGACGACTTCCGAACAGTCGGTAAGCGCGATCATGTGCGTGGGAAGGCCCGGCAAGATAATGCAGCGCCAGCCGAAGATAATGGCTTTTGCTCAACGAGATATGCTCGAGTAGGATGATTGCTTCTCCCCCACGCGGATAGCGCTCGAGTAGCCAATCTACGGCCTCTTCCGATGGCATTGCCCTGAGTTCCGCTGCGTGAGCACGCATCGCTTCGTTCATACACTCAGCCTATCATCGCTACGGAAGTTTTGCACTCATAAGCCATCGCGCTCAAAGCAGTCGTGGATAGCCCCCCCTACCGCACCGGTCGCTTCTCCAGCTTCCTTGCAAGCGTCCGTCGATGCATCCCCAGCCGCCGCGCAGCTTCGGAGATGTTGAAGTCGGTCTCCACCAACGTCTGGTGGATATGCTCCCACTCGACCGTCTTGATCGACGACGTGCGGCCGTCGACCGGGGCGTCGACATCGCCGTCGACGCGCGCGAACGCGGCTTCGATATCGTCGGTGTTCGACGGCTTGGCGAGATAATGGTTCGCGCCCAGCTTGATCGCCTCGACCGCCGTGGCGATGCTGGCGAAGCCGGTGAGGACGACGATCTTCATCGCCGCGTCGCTGGCCCGCAGCGTCTGCACGCAGGCCAGCCCCGATGCGCCGCCGAGCTTCAGGTCCACCACCGCGAAATCCGGCGCATGATCGGCCAGCAGCGCCGCCAGCTCGTCATGGTTCGCCGCCCACAGCACGGTGTAGTCGCGCCGCTCGAACGAACGTTTGAGTGTCCGCGCGAACGCCTCGTCATCCTCGACGATGATCAGCAGGCGCGCGCTCATCGCGGTGCCGCCATTGCCAGCGCCGCGAGCGGGAGGACGATGCGGACGCGCGCGCCGCCGTCTGGCCGGTTCTCCGCGCTCGCCTCCCCGCCCAGCTTGCGCAGGACGTTGACCAGCAGGAACAGGCCCAGCCCCCCGCCCGGCTTGCCCTTGGTCGAGCGATAGGGCTGGCCGAAGGTCGCGAGGATCTCGGGCGCGAAGCCGGTGCCGCGATCGGCGACCTCGATCACCAATGCGTCCGCCTCGCGCAACGCGGTAAGCGTCACCGTGCCGGGCGAGACCTCGATCGCATTGTCGATGACGTTGCCGATCACCTGGCGCAGCGCGGGGTCGGACACGATGGTGACGTCCGCGCCGAAGCGGTCGTCGAAATCGAGCGTGCCGGGGAGCAGGCTGGCGCGGTAATCCGCGACGATCTCGGTCAGGAATCGGCGCACGCTGGTCACTTCGGGTGCCACGCCGCGCGCCTCGCCCGCCGACATCAGGATGCCGCTGACGATCGCCTTGCAGCGGCGGACGGCCCCGTCCATCTCGGCCAGTTCCTGCTGCAACTCGGCATCGTCCTTCAGCCGCGGCATCGCGCGCCAGTCGCCGATCGCGACCGACAGCAGCGAGAGCGGCGTGCCCAGCTCATGTGCCGCGCCCGAAGCGAGCAGACCCATCCGCACGATATGATCCTCCTCCGCCGCGCGCTGGCGGACGGCAGCGAGCGCGGCGTCGTGGCTGCGCAGATTGCGGCTGATCTGGCCGATGAACACCACCAGCAGCACCGCGATCAGCACGAAGCAAACGAACCCACCGAACAGATACAGATTGACCGGATCGACCGGCAGGTCGGCTGGCAGCACCAAGGGCGTCGGATCGAGCGCCAGGATGCCGAGCGCGATCAGCGTCGCGGCGACGATGGTCCAGGGATAATGCGGCCGCAACAGCACCGCGCCGAGCACGATGTGGAGCAGGAACAAAGCCGCGAACGGATTGGTGATCCCGCCCGACAGGCTGAGCTGCACCGTCAGCGCGCCGACATCGAACAGCAGGGCGGCGGCCAGCGCGCCGTCGCTGAACCGCGCACCGCTGGCGATCAGCACATGGCTGGCGATGTTGAGGGCGGCGAGCGTCGCGGTCGACATCAACAATTGCGTCAGCGGCAGGTCGATGCCGAGCGCGACCTGAACCACTGCGACCGTTACCAGCTGTCCGCCCACCGCCAGCCAGCGCAATTGCGTGAGCAGCAGCATGTTGCGCCGCCCCGCATCCGCCGGTTGAAAGGCGGGCTCAAGGATCTGCCGGTTCACGCGCCCTTGTTGGGCGCAACCGCCGCTTTGCGCAACACCAGCCAGATGCCGCCCAGCGACAGCAGCGCCAGCGCGAACCAGGTCAGCGCATAGCCCAGATGATTGTCGGAAAAGCGCAGCACGGTCAGCCCGCCCTTGGGCCAGCCGCCCGGATTGGGCGCGGCGTCCGCGTCGATGAAATAGGGTGCGGCGTTGCTCAGCCCGCGCGCTGCCGCGATGGCGGCGACATCGCGCGAATACCAATTGTCCGCTGGGGGATCGTTGCTGCGCAGGAACCCGCCGCCCGGCTCGGTGACGCGGAGCAGACCGGTGACGGTCACCTGCCCGGCCACATTGCCCACCGCGCGGTTGGCTGCGTCGCGCCGGTCGGGCGGCACGAAGCCGCGATTGACCAACACCGTGAAGCGACCCGTATCGAGCGGGGTGACGACCCAATAACCGCTGCCCAGATCGCTGACCGCGCGCACCAACGTCTCGCGATCGTGCAGGAAGCGGCCGGTGACGCGCACGCGGCGGTACGCATCGGCATCGGCACTGACTGCCACGCCCGGCGCCGGAGCGGCGACCGGCGCGGCGGTGCTGCGCGTTTCGACCGCATCGATCAGCGCATGTTTCCATGCCCGCCGCTCGACCTGCCAGATGCCCAGCGCCACGAACCCGGCGGCGAGCATCAGCATCAGCGCCGCCGGAACGGCGCGCCGGAGCTTCACGGGACCTGCTGCTCCAGATGCTGCGGCATCATGTTGCTGTTGAGGTGATGCATGACCCACAGCGATCCCGCGAGCATGATGAAGATCACGATCACGGTGAACACCAGCGAAGTCAGCGTCCAGCCGCCTTCGGACTTGGGGTTCATGTGCAGGAAGAAGATCATATGGACGATGATCTGCACCACCGCAAAGCCCATGATGACGGCTGCCGTCACCCCGGCGCTCAGCGGCATCGTCATCACCAGCCAGAACGGGATCGCCGTCAGGATCACCGACAGGACGAAGCCGATCACATAATCGCGCAAAGTCGCGTGCGGCAGCTCGGCAACTGCGTGATGCTCGTCATGGTGCGCGCTCATCGCAGCATCCCCATCAGATAGACAAAGGTGAAGACGCCGATCCAGATGACGTCGAGGAAGTGCCAGAACATGCCAAGGCACGCGACCCGGCGCTGATTGGCAGGGATCAGCCCCTTGCGCCCCAGCTGAACCATGAGCGTCACCAGCCAGATCAGGCCGAAGGTGACGTGCAGGCCGTGCGTGCCGACCAGGGTGAAGAAGGCCGAGAGGAACGCGCTGCGCTGTGGCGTCGCGCCGAGGTGGATCAGGTGCGCGAATTCATAGAGCTCGATCGCGAGGAACGCCGCGCCGAACAGGCCGGTGACGGCCAACCAGCTTTGCGTCGCGCGGACCTTGCCCAGCTGCATCGACAGCATCGCAAAGCCATAGGTGATCGACGAGAACAGCAGCATCGCGGTGTTGAGCGCGATCAGCTTGAGGTCGAACAAATCCTTCGGCCCCGGCCCTGCGGCATAATTGCCGCCGAGTACCGCGTAGCAGGCGAACAGGATCGCAAAGATGAGGCAGTCGCTCATCAGATAGATCCAGAAGCCCAGCATCGTGCTGTGCCCCTCGGGGTGCGGATGCTCCTCCAGCTCGTAGAAGACGGGTGGCGTGTTGGGGTCTGCGGTCACGGCGGTCATGCGGCGGCTCCGGCGGCCAGCTGGCGGGTGCGCGCTTCCTCCACTGCGGCGACGGTCGCCGCCGGGATGTGGAAGTCGCGGTCATAGTTGAAGGTGTGGATGATCGCCGTGGCGAGCAACGCGATGAACGCCGCAATCACCAGCCACCAGATGTGCCACACCAGCGCAAAGCCCAGCACCAGGCTGATGCCCGACAGGATGATCCCGGCACCGGTCGGGCGCGGCATATGGATGTCGCGGAAGCCCTCGATCGGACGCACGGCGTTGCGCTTCTTCATGTCGTACCACGCGTCGAGGTCGT
>CAZWZP010000076.1:11917-12842 GCA_964638925.1 uncultured Stakelama sp.
GGATGCGCGGGGTGAAGGCGAAATTATACTCCGGCGGGGGCGAGCTAGTCGCCCATTCCAGCGTGCGACCGTTCCACGGGTCGCCATCCACCTTCAGCTCCTCGCGCTTCCAGATGCTGACCGCGAACTGGACCAGCATCGCGAAGATGCCGACCGCGATCGTCGCCGCACCGATGCCGGCGATGATGAACCAGATCTGGTAGGACGGGTCATCGAACACCCGCATCCGCCGCGTCACGCCCATCAGGCCGAGGATGTAGAGCGGCGCGAAGGCGAGCCAGAAGCCGACGACCCAGCACCAGAAGGACACCAGGCCCCATTTCTTGTCGAGCTTGAACCCGAACGCCTTGGGCCACCAGTAATTGATCGCGGCGAACAGGCCGAACAGCACGCCGCCGATGATCACATTGTGGAAGTGCGCGATCAGGAACAGCGAGTTGTGCAGCACGAAGTCCGCCGGCGGCACCGCCAGCAGCACCCCGGTCATGCCGCCGATGACGAAGGTCAGCATGAACGCGATGGTCCACATCATCGGCAGCTCGAACCGGATGCGCCCGCGATACATGGTGAACAGCCAGTTGAAGAGCTTCGCCCCGGTCGGGATCGAGATCACCATCGTCGTGATGCCGAAGAAGCTGTTGACGCTCGCCCCCGACCCCATGGTGAAGAAGTGGTGGAGCCACACGACGTAGGACAGGATGGTGATGACCACCGTCGCATAGACCATCGACGTATAGCCGAAGAGCCGCTTGCCCGAGAAGGTCGAGGTGACCTCGCTGAACACGCCGAACAGCGGCAGGATCAGAATGTAGACCTCCGGATGGCCCCAGATCCAGATCAGGTTCACGTACATCATCGACGATCCGCCGAAGTCGTTCGTGAAGAAGTTGGTGCCGGCGAGCCCAGGCCCACTCGGCCGGAGTCC
>CAZWZP010000077.1:0-5158 GCA_964638925.1 uncultured Stakelama sp.
GCTCGCACGTCGCCAGCTCGCGACCCCAGTCGATGGCGAGGCCAAGGCGCTTCAGCTGCGCGCGCATCGTCGCGATATTGTCGCGCGTCCACCCGCCGGGATGGACCTTCTTCTCCATCGCGGCATTCTCGGCCGGCATCCCGAATGCATCCCACCCCATTGGGTGGAGCACTTCCATGCCCTTCATCCGCCGATAGCGCGTCAGCACGTCGCCCATCGTGTAGTTGCGGACATGCCCCATATGGATGCGCCCCGACGGATAGGGAAACATCTCAAGCACATAGGATTTGGGCTTGGGCGAATGATCGTCCGCGGCGAAGGTGCGGCGTTCTTCCCAGACCTTCTGCCACGCGGAATCGGCGTTCAGCGCGTTAAACCGCGACACATGTGTTTCCTTGTCTTCAGCCGGACGGGCGAGCGGCCCGCCGGATCACTTCTCGACGATGGCGGCGCGGCGCAGGTCGCGGGCCTTGGTCAGGATGATGTCTTCCAGCTTCTGGACCGTCGCCGCTTCGACCGGGGCATCGACCCACTGGCCGCCGCGATTCTGCTGACGCTGGACGCTGACGCGCAGCGCATCCGCACGCAGATCCTGATCGAGGATCGCCACCGTGATCTTCACCCGTTCGGTCGCGAGGTTTGGATTCACGTGCCAGTCGGTAACGATGACGCCGCCATTCGAATCGGTCTGCGCGATCGGCGCGAACGACACGGTGTCGAGCGCGGCGCGCCACAGATAGGCGTTGACGCCGATCGTCGTGACTTTCGACGCGGCAAGATCGGCACGCGGGCGATCGCCACCGCCACCGCAAGCGGCGAGGGTGAGGGCAACGCTGCCCAGGATCGCGGTGCGCAACTGGCGGTTCATCGGCATCATCCTATGGGAAATCTGTTCGGCTCGGTGTGCATCTATAGATGCTGGCGCGCGCGCCGCAAGCGCAAGCCGCCGTGCCGAACGATGGCGGGGCGCAGTGGCCTGTGCGTCTTGTGCAACACCTGCGGCGAAATCGGATTCTGCCCAGTGGAACATTGCGGCCGAATCATGGTAGGCGCTTGAGCGAATAAGGGGTTTCAATGCGTATTCGTCGGATCATTGCTGGCTTGGGACTGGGGGCGCTTGGCGTCGCCGGGTTCGTTGCCGCACCGGCGCTTCTCGCACAGACCGGGACACCGCAGCGGGCCACGCCGGTGCGCGCTGCGCCGATTGCCGGAATCGGCACCTTCACCCCGGCATCGGCTGACCCGCGACTCGCTGCGGCATTGGCGCGCAGCGGGCTGTCGGGTACGGGCTTTCGCTTCACCCCTGCGGACACACGCGGGACCAGCAATCGCAGCGTGACAGTTGCGGTTCGCGCACGCACTGCGCGGCCATCCGCTGCCGTTGCGGATCGTGGTGCTGCAGCTCCGGCTTCCGTCACACTTCAGCCGATCGCCTATAATCTGGGCGTTTCGGTGGGCTGGAAGCGCTTCGCCATTTCGGGCGACCTCGCCAAGATGGATCTGGCGGGTCAGCCGGGCAGCAGCGAGAAGATGGATCTCGGCCTGTCCTACACGGGCAAGCGCGCCGCCGCCCGGATCAAGGCGACGAGTGAGAAGCCGAGCGAGCGCGGTCCGCGCCTGCTGACTGTCGATCCGAACTATTCGATCGACGTCGGCGGTGCCTATTCGATCACGCGCAACCTCGATGTGACCGCAGGCGTGCGGTACACGACCGAGAAGGATCGCCTGCCGCAGCTGAATGACGACCGCCGCGACAGCCAGGCGGTCTATGTCGGGACCGCAATCCGCTTCTGATCGCCGCGCCCGGACTAAGCCCAGGCGTCTATTCCTGCCCAGCCATACACCCCGAGCGGCTTCAGCGTGCGCCACCGCCGTTCGTCCATCCCGCCCAGGGCAATCACCGGAAGCTTCAATCCGCGAATCAGGAGCCCGAATCGGACCGGTCCAAGTGCAGCAGCGCCGGGATGCGATCGGGTCGCGTAAACCGGGGAGACGAACAGTAAGGCTGCGCCCGCGCGAATCGCGGCGATCGCTTCGCGGCGGGAGTGGACCGGGGCTGTGAGCGCCCCTGATTCGCGCCCATGCTGCGGCCTGCCTTGCGCGACGCTCGATCCGGCGACCACGAGCAACATTCCCTTGCGCCGCGCCGCGTTGCGCACCCGCTCGAACAGCTGCCGCCGGGCCTTCGGTGCGGTGGCGTAATGGCGGAAGATGATTCCGGATCCGCGCGGCAGCGCGTCGATCGCCGTCCACAACGCGTCGCCAAGCCGCTCGTCGGTCATCAGCCAGCGACGCGGGAAGGTTGAGGGGCGGGGGTGGCGGCGCGGCATCACGCCACCTATAGCGCGCCGCATGTCCGCCGAAACCGCTTCATCCCGCCTCGCCGATATCCAGTCGCGAATCGCCCGCGCTGCCAATCTTGCTGACCGTCGTCCCGACGCGGTCACGCTGATCGCGGTGTCCAAAACGCATGACGCTGACACGATCCAGCCGTTGATTGATGCCGGCCAGCGCGTGTTCGGCGAAAATCGGGTCCAGGAAGCGGCGGCGAAATGGCCGGCGCTCAAGGCCGCGACTCCCGATATCCGCCTGCACCTGGTCGGCCAGCTTCAGTCGAACAAGGCGGCTGATGCGGTGGCGCTGTTCGATACGATCCACTCGGTCGATCGCCCGTCGCTGGTCGCAGCGCTCGGCAAGGCGATGGCGGAGAGCGGCAAGCGCCCCGATTGCTTCATCCAGGTCAATATCGGCGACGAGCCGCAAAAAGGCGGGGTCGCCGTCGCCGAGCTGCCCGCGCTGCTGGCTGCGGCACAGGCGGCGGGGCTGCCGATCGCCGGGCTGATGGCGGTGCCCCCGGTCGGGGTCGATTCGGCACCCTATTTCGCATTGCTCGCCAAGCTGGCGCGCGAGGCGAGTCTCGAGGGGCTCAGCATCGGCATGTCGGATGATTTCGAGGTCGCGGTGACGATCGGCGCGACCCATGTCCGCGTCGGGACGGCGTTGTTCGGAGCGCGCGCATGAACCTGTCGGTGCGCTTCGACGCGCTGATCTTCGATTTCGACGGCGTGCTGCTCGAGAGCGAGTTTGAGGGCAATCGGCATATCGCCGAGTATCTGACCGCGATCGGCCATCCGACCAGTCCGGAAGACTCGATGGCGAACTTCATGGGCCTCGCCGGGCGCGAGTTCATCGAGGCCATCGAATCATGGATCGGGCGCACGCTGCCCGCAGACTTCCACGACGCGCGCGAGGCGGAGAATCGCCGCGCGCTGGCCGAAGGCGTGGCCGAGGTCGCTGGCGCGATCGCATTCGTCCGCGCGCTCCCGGACGATCTGCCGCGCGCCATCGCCTCGTCGAGCAACAGCCATTGGATCGGGACGCATCTCGATCACCTCGGCATCCGCGATGCCTTTCATGGCCGTATCTTCAGTGGGCGGGAGCATGTCGCGCGCGGCAAGCCCGCACCCGACATCTACCTCCATGCCGCAGCGCAGCTTGGCGTCAGCATCGAGCGCTGTGCGATTCTCGAGGATTCGCCGGTGGGCGCAACCGGGGCGGTCGCTTCGGGCGCGCATGTCATCGGCCTGTGCGCGGGCAATCATTGCGGCCCGGACCACGCCAACCGCCTGCGCGCGCTGGGCGTTCATGACATCGCGCACGACTTCACCGAAGTCGCGCGGCTGCTGGCTTAGGCGGTTCCGCCGACGGTCAGTCCGTCGAGCAACAACGTCGGCTGGCCCACGCCGGCCGGGACCGACTGGCCACCCTTGCCGCACATGCCGATGCCCTCGTCCAATGCGAAATCATTGCCGATCCCGATCACCCGGGTCAGGCTGGTCGGGCCGTCGCCGATCAGGGTTGCCCCCTTGATCGGGGCACCGAGCTTGCCGTTCTCGATCTTGTACGCCTCGGTGCAGCTGAACACGAACTTGCCCGACACGATGTCGACCTGGCCGCCGCCGAAGCTCTTGGCGAAGATGCCCTTTTTGACCCGCGACAGGAGCTCGGCAGGATCGTCCTGGCCGCCGCGCATGAAGGTGTTGGTCATGCGGGGCATCGGGGCGTGCTGGAAGCTCTCGCGGCGGCCATTGCCGGTCGGTTCGACCCCCATGAGCCGCGCGTTCATCCGATCCTGCATATAGCCGCGCAGGATGCCGTCCTCGATCAGCACCGTCTCGCGCGTCGGCGTGCCCTCGTCATCGATCGACAGCGATCCGCGGCGGTCGGTGATCGACCCGCCATCCACCACGGTCACGCCGGGCGCGGCCACGCGCTCGCCGATGCGGCCGGAAAAGGCGCTGGTGCCCTTGCGGTTGAAGTCGCCCTCGAGACCATGGCCGATCGCCTCGTGCAGCAGGATGCCGGGCCAGCCCGGGCCGAGCAGCACGGTCATCTCCCCCGCCGGGGCGTCGACCGCGTCGAGATTGACCAAAGCCTGCGCCAGCGCCTCGTCGATCGCGCGGTTCCATGTCTCGGGCTGCATCAGCCGGTCATAGAGCGCGCGACCGCCGGTGCCGAAGCTGCCGGTTTCGCGGCGCCCATTCGACTCAACGACGATGCTGACGTTGAGGCGGACCAAAGGACGGATGTCGGTGGCGATGAAGCCATCGGGGCGGACGATCTCGACCACGCTCCATGATCCGAGCAGGCTGACCGACACCTGCACCACGCGCGGGTCGCGGGCGCGGGCGGCGGCGTCGATTGTCTGGCACAGGTTCACCTTGTCGGCGAAGGGGACCAGGTCGAGCGGGTCGGCGTCGGTGTAGAGGTGGCGGTTGGTCCGGGCGGGAGCCGCCGCCTTGGCGCCGGTCGCCGGGTCGATCAGCGCCATCGTCTCACCCGCGCGGCGGATCGCGGCGTCGCTGATCTCATTGGCATGGGCGAACGCGGTCGTCTCGCCGCTCACCGCGCGCAGGCCGAAGCCCGAATCGGTATTGTAGGACGCGGTTTTGAGCCGCCCGTCGTCGAAGCCGAACGCCTCCGACTTGCGATATTGCAGGTAGAGCTCGCCATCCTCGGCTGTGGCGAGGATCGATGCGGTCAGGCGCTGGGCGGCGTCGGCGTCAAAGCCGTCGCGGTAGAGGAAGCCTCGGGGATCGCTGTACATCCCCGCAATATAGGTGAGTTAGACGCGCGCGCCAGACGCGATATCGGGCAG
>CAZWZP010000077.1:5178-6875 GCA_964638925.1 uncultured Stakelama sp.
CCGCTCCCCCACCCGGCCACCCATAGGCTACTATCGTTGGGTGGCCGGGTGGGGGAGCGGGCCGGTACCGCCTAAAAACTCAAAGGCTCGCGCCAGCCGGGTGGTCGGGCAATTGCGACTGGTCGGCGCCATCGGCGGGACCGCCGATCAGCACGAAGCGGCGGTCGCAATAGCCGCAATCGACATAGCCATGCTCGTCGATCTGCAGAAACACACGGGGATGGCCCAATGCGGCGGGAATACCGGCATGGGCACCGTCACAGGCGACGCGGGCGGTGGTGACGCGGGTGATTTCGGGCGGCGCGATCATGGGAGTGCGGTTAGCAAAGCCGATGCGGTCGGGCAATCGCGGCGTTCACTACATCGTCGCGGTCGAACGCTCAAATTCGTTCGCACAGCGTTCGGCGAGCTTGGCCGCGCCCTCTACACCGCCCGCCTGCATCGACTCTGCGACTGCCTCCATCGCCGGACCGAGCATCGCGGCTCCGCTGCGCCCGACGATCTTGCCGAGGAAGAAGCTCATCGTCATGTCGAGCCCGGGTTTGTCGGACGCAGATGCGCTTTCGCCCAGCATCGTCATCGCGAACACGCATTTGGCATCCGCCTGATCGGCGGGTGTCGGGGGGGCCTGAACCATGGCAAGCGCGAGTGCGTGGGCGATGAGCATCGGTGTTCCTCCCCTGATGGCTGCGCAGCCTGTGCCGTGCGTCCGATCTTGGCAACGTCTTTCGCTTGCCATTCGCCGCGCACCGTCCCACTTCCGCGGCATGAGCGACGCGGCAATCGAGATCGACGGCCTTTCCAAGGTCTATCAGGGCGGCAAGCAGGCGCTGGACGGGGTGAGCTTCACCGTGCCGCGCGGGCAGATCTTCGGGCTGCTGGGGCCGAACGGCGCGGGCAAGTCGACGCTGATCAACATCCTGGCGGGGCTGGTCAACAAGACCGGCGGACGCGCAAGCATCTGGGGCTTCGACATCGACGCCAGCCCGCGCAACGCGAAGCGCGCGATCGGGATCGTCAATCAGGAGATCATGTTCGACCCCTTTTTCACGCCGGTCGAGACGTTGGAGATCCAGGCCGGGCTGTACGGCGTGCCGAAAGCCAAGCGGCGGTCGATGGAGCTGCTGCGCGCGGTGCATCTGGAGGACAAGGCGCGTGCCTATTCGCGCACCTTGTCGGGCGGCATGAAGCGGCGGCTGATGGTGGCGAAGGCGATGGTGCATTCGCCGCCGGTGCTGGTGCTCGACGAGCCCACGGCGGGCGTCGATATCGAATTGCGCCAGCAGCTGTGGGCCTATGTCCGTGACCTCAACGATCAGGGCGTCACCGTGGTGCTGACCACCCATTATCTGGAGGAAGCCGAGCAGCTGTGCGATCGCATCGCCATCATCAACCATGGCAAGCTGATCGCCAACGAACCCACCCGCGAGCTGGTCGGCAAGACTCAGGAAAAGGCGGTCGAGGTGGTGGTCGATCGCGACATTATCGACTTGCCCGCCAATGGCTGTTTCCAGAAGATCGAGGCGAAGGGCGAGCGAACTTTGGTCATCACCTATCGCAAGGACCGCGCGAACGCTGGTGAGGTGCTCGGCGCGGTGCAGGCGGCGGGGTTCGGGATCGTTGACGTCAGCACGCGCGAGGCGGATCTGGAGGACGTGTTCCTGCAATTGACCTCGTCGCGGACGTCATGAGGCGGC
>CAZWZP010000077.1:6885-12762 GCA_964638925.1 uncultured Stakelama sp.
AGTCTGACGCGCGCGGCGAACGCGGCTTAACGCGAAAAGCGCGCGAAGAAGCGCCACATCGCGTCATTGTCCGCCGTCCAGACATGGCCGCCGCCGCGCAGGATATGGGCGGCCACCTCGGCTTGGGCGCGACATCGGGTGTGGAGCCGTTCGTAGAGATTGGCGGCAAGGTCGCGGCGCAGCGGGCCGGCTGTGCAGCCGTTGAGCGCCGCCCAGCGAGTCTCGGCTGCTTCCATCGTATATTGCCAATAGCCAGCACCACCGCCCTGCGCCGGGTGGGGGCCATCGGCATCGCCGGCAAAGGCGATTACCGGCATCGGGTGTTGGGGCGTGCAGCTGGCGGGGTCGGGGCGGGTCTTGTCGCTCGCCAGCGGGTTGCCGGCGCGCAGGCCCACGACCGGGGCGATCGCGGCGAAGCGGTTGGACGCGACGCAGCCGAGCCATGACGTCATCCGCCCGCCGCCCGACAGGCCGGTGGCATAGACGCGCTTGGCGTCCGCACAGCCGCTGGTCGCGAGCCAGTCGATCGCGGTCTTGAGGAAGGCAACGTCATCGGCATCGCCTGGCCCCGGCACCTTGCCGGTGACGGTGGGCACGCCGGGGATGTTCCAGACGAAGCCGCGCTCGACCGGGATGCCGGCATCGGGTGCCGCGACGAGGAAGCCGTGGCGATCGCTGCTCGCCTCCAGCTTCGATTGCGCAAGGATCGCGGCGCCATCGCCGCCGCTGCCGTGCAGGGCGAAGACGAGCGGGAGGCGGCCGGGCTGGGCGTTGGCCGGGACGTGGAGGAGCATGGAGCGTCCGGTATCGCCGACCGTCACGCGTGCCGTGGTGCCGGGGGCTACGGGGCAGGCCGGGGCGGCGAGTGCGGGCACAGTCGCAGCGAACAGGGCAGCGGCGGCGGCGAGGATCAGGCGCAAACTACATCTCCAACGACGGGCAATTCAGCCCATAACCAAGCTGGTCACCCCGGCCTTGTGCCGGGGTCCACGGTGCCAAGCATCCGGGGCTGGAACCTCTTGTCCCACGCTTGCCGCGCAGTGGACCCCGGCACAAGGCCGGGGTGACAATAAGAGGCGGGGACGCGGCGAAGTTCCGCGCGGTTTGATTTCCCCGCGCTTTGTCGCATAGCGGCTCCCCCGCCATCGGTGCGCGAAGGAACGAGATTGGCCCACGACCCCCATCAGTGCGACGTGCTTGTCATCGGCTCGGGTGCGGCCGGTCTGACCGCCGCGCTCAATCTGGCCGAACGGTTCCGCGTCACCGTGCTGGCCAAGGGCGGGCTGGACGAGGGGTCGACCGCCTGGGCGCAGGGCGGAATCGCAGCTGTGCTGGAGCCCGGCGACACGTTCGAGGCGCATATCGAGGACACGATGGTCGCCGGGGCGGGGCTGAACGACCGCGCGACGGTGGAGATGGTGGTCGAGAATGCGCCGGCCGCGATCCAGCGGCTGGTGGAGCTGGGCGTGCCGTTCAACATGGACGGAAACGCGCTGCACCTGACGCGTGAGGGCGGGCATAGCGCGCGGCGGATCGTGCATGTCGATGACGCCACCGGCTGGGCAGTGCAGGTCGCGCTGATCCGCGCGGCGCAGGCGCATCCCAACATCACGCTCGTCCCCGACATGGTCGCGATCGACCTGGCCACCAGTCGCCACGAGCTGCGCTACTCAGGCGCGGGCAAGGTGTGGGGCGTTTATGCCGTCAACCGCGCCACCGGGCGGGTCGAGCTGTTCACCGCCAACGCCACAGTGCTGGCGACCGGCGGGGCGGGACGCACGTACCTGTTTTCGACCGCGCCCAAGGGGGCGACGGGGGACGGGATTGCAATGGCGTGGCGCGCGGGGTGCCGCATCTCGAACATGGAGATGATGCAGTTCCACCCGACCTGCCTCTATCACCTTGACGTCAAGAATTTCCTGATCACCGAAGCGGTGCGCGGCGAGGGCGGGCGGCTGATCAACCCGCAGACCGGCAAGCGCTTCATGGCGGATTACGATCCCGAGCGGATGGAGCTGGCGCCGCGCGACGTGGTCGCGCGCGCGATCGACGCGGAGATCAAGCGTGATGGCCTGGATTATGTCCATCTCGACATCAGTCATATGCCGGCCGAGTTCGTGAAGGGGCATTTCCCGAACATTTACGACAAGCTGATTGGCCTTGGCATCGACATGACCACGGGGCCGATCCCGGTGGTGCCGGCGCAGCATTATACGTGCGGCGGGATCGTCGTCGATCTGGACGGGCGCACCGACCTGCCCGGGCTCTATGCTGCGGGTGAGTGCAGCGAGAGCGGGTTGCATGGCGCGAATCGCCTTGCCAGCAACTCGCTGCTCGAATGTTTCGTGTTTGGGCAGGCGGCGGCGCGGCATATTGCGGCGAATTGGGACGACCTGCCCGCGCCGCCGCCGATCCGGCCATGGGATGAAAGCCGCGTCACCGATTCGGACGAAGAGGTGGTGATCAAGCAGAACTGGACCGAGATCCGCCGGTTCATGTGGAACTATGTCGGCATCGTGCGCACCACCAAAAGGCTGGAGCGTGCCGCGCATCGGATCAAGATGCTGAACGAGGAGGTCGCCGATTATTACGGCCATTTCCGCGTAACGCCCGACCTGATCGAGCTGCGCAACCTGTTGCAATCGGCCGAGCTGATCGTGCGATCGGCGCTGCACCGGCGCGAAAGCCGGGGGCTGCATTACACGCTGGATTTCCCGGAAACGGACAAGAATGCGCAGGACACCGTATTGGTCCCGTGATTTTTTGGCTGAATCTTCACGCTTTGCCGTCATAATCTGCGCTTTCGTCGCAGATGCCACCATATGCTCTTGGCCATGGTGTCGCGACGCAGCATGATCGCTTTGGGCAAGGGGCGGACCATCGTGTTGGGGATGCAGGAGTTTACGATTCTTCAGCGGGCAATGACATTGGCGGGGCTTGCGCCCGTATTGCTGATCGGCGCGGGCGTGCATCGCGACGATTTGCCTGCGGGGCTGACCCCGCCCAGCTATCGCGTGTCGATGCCGATCCCGGCCGCACCCAAGCCAATTCCGGTCTTTCCCGCGCCAGCCGCGCTTACTGCGAGCGTCGATAGCCTCGCCCGCGATTTCGGTGGGTTGGTGGGCATTTCGGTCCGCAGCCTCGAATGGGGCTGGCAGGTCGATGCCAATGGCGATCGACGGATGCCGCAACAGAGTGTGAGCAAGCTGTGGGTCGCGATGACCGTCCTCGACGCCCGCGACAAGGGGCGGCTGACACTGGACGATCCGGTCGAACTGACCCGCGAACATCTGACCCTGTTTCACCAGCCGATCGCGTCGCTGGTGGTACGCGATGGCGTCTATCGCACCACAGTGCGTGAGTTGCTGCTGCGCGCGATGCAGTCGAGCGACAACACGGCCAATGACCGGCTGCTGACTCTGGTCGGCGGGCCGCAGGCGGTGCGCGCGTTCATCGCCGATCGCGGGCTGGGCGAGATCCGCTTCGGTCCGGGCGAGCGGTTGCTGCAGGCGGGAACTGCGGGCCTGCGCTGGGACCAGCGTTATTCGATGGCGGGTGAGTTTCAGCGCGCGCGTGCGGCGCTGCCGCCGACGGTGCGCCGCGCGGCATTCGATTCCTATGTCGCCGATCCGGTCGATGGCGCTGCGCCCTCGGCGATCGCGCTGGCGCTGGCGCGGTTGAAGGCCGGCGAGCTGTTGTCTGCGTCCTCGACCAGTTTCCTGACCAACGTCATGTCAGGCACGCGGACGGGCAAGGCGCGGCTGCGCGCTGCGGTGCCGGTGGGCTGGACGCTGGCGCACAAGACCGGAACCGGGCAGGATCTGGGCGCGCGCACCGCAGGCTTTAACGATATCGGCATCCTGACCGCGCCCGATGGCAAGTCTTATGCAATCGCGGTGATGATCGGCGACACCCCACGCCCGGTGCGCGAGCGGCAGGAACTGATGCAGGCGGTGGTGGCCAGCGTGGTGGCAAACCACCGCTAAGGGTTAGCTCTCGCCCACACCGCGCGGCGCTGCTAAGCCACGCACCATGCCTCATCTCTATCTCGTCGACGGCTCGAGCTTTATCTTCCGCGCCTATCATGTGCTCCCCAAGCTGACCAACAAACATGGTGAGCCGGCCGGAGCGGTTTACGGCTATGTGTCGATGCTGTGGAAGCTGGCGAGCGAGCTGCACAAGGCCGAGGGGCCAACGCATCTCGCGGTGATCCTCGACAAGAGCGAGCACACCTTTCGCAACGAACTTTACGACCAGTATAAGGCGCATCGCCCGCCCGCGCCCGAAGACCTCAAACCACAATTTCCGATGATTCGCGATGCGACGCGCGCCTTCAGCCTGCCCTGCATCGAGGAATTGGGCTGGGAGGCGGACGACCTGATCGCCAGCTACTCCAGGGCAGCATTGGCGCAGGGGTGGCAGGTGACGATCGTCAGTTCCGACAAGGATCTGATGCAGCTGCTGACCGAGCCGGGCATCGACATGCTCGACACGATGAAAGACCGGCGGATGGGGCCGGAGGCGGTGGTCGAGAAGTTCGGGGTCGGGCCGGACAAATTGGGCGAGGTGCTGGCGCTGATGGGCGACAGCGTCGACAATGTGCCGGGCGTGCCGGGGGTGGGGCCAAAGACTGCGGCGAAGCTGATCCTGGAGCATGGCGATGTCGAAGCGGTGCTGGCCGCCGCGCCGACAATGAAGAAGGGCAAGCTGCGCGACAATCTGATCGAACATGCCGATATGGCGCGGCTGTCGCGCAAGCTAGTCGCGCTGGCGGAGGATGTGCCGCTGCCTGAGCCGCTCGACAGCTTCGTGCTCGATGGAATCCCCGATGCGCCGCTGCGCGCCTTCCTCGAGCATCACGGGTTCAGGACGCTGCTCGCGCGGCTGGGCAGCGAGGCGAGCTCGGTCGCCGATGCGCCGGTCGAGACGCATGACGTGCCCGGACTGGAGCCCGATCCGCCATGCGACCACGATGCGTATGAAACGGTGGTGGATGAGGCGGCGCTCGACCGGTGGATCACCGTGGCGCGGCATCAGGGCTGGGTGGCGATCGATACCGAGACGACCGGCACCGATGCGACGCGGGCCGAGCTGGTCGGGGTGAGCCTGGCGCTGCACCCCAATCTCGCCTGCTATATTCCGGTTGGCCATGGCGGCACCGACATGTTTGCCGAAAAGCCGGTGCAGCTCGACCGGGCGACGGTGCTGGCGAAGCTCAAGCCGCTGCTCGAAGACCCGGCGGTGCTCAAGATCGGGCACAACCTCAAATATGACCTGATCATTCTTGGCCGGCTGGGGATCGATGTCGCGCCGTTCGACGACACGATCGTGATGAGCTTTGACCTCGATGCCGGGCTGCACGGCCATGGCATGGACGAGTTGGCGGCGACGCATCTCGCGCACAGCTGCATCGCGTACAAGGACGTAACGGGCACCGGAAAGAAGCAGATCGGGTTCGCCGAGGTCGATCTGAAGGCCGCGACGCGCTACGCCGCCGAGGATGCCGATGTCACGCTGCGGCTGTGGCGGCGGTTGAAGCCGCGCCTGGCCTATGAGGGCGCGACGCGGGTCTATGAGATGGTCGACCGCCCGCTGGTCCGGGTGATTGCCGACATGGAACTGGCGGGGATCAAGGTCGATGCAGCGGTGCTGGCGCGGCTGTCGGACGAATTCTCCAAGCAGATTGCCAGCCTTGAGGCCGAGATTCACGCGATCGCCGGGTTCAAGTTCACCATCGGCAGCCCCAAGCAGCTGGGCGAAGTGCTGTTCGAGCGCCTGAGCCTTCCCGGCGGCAAGAAGAGCGCCAAGTCGGGCGCCTATTCCACCGGCGCCGACATCCTGGAGGCCCTGGCCGCCCAAGGCCATGAGCTGCCCGCC
>CAZWZP010000078.1:0-3179 GCA_964638925.1 uncultured Stakelama sp.
GTCGCGGCGTCCTCCGCCGACACGATGGCCTGCTGCCCCAGCATCGCGACATGCGCTTTCGATCCGGCGATATCCTGGCGCCACATTCGCTTGTCGAACGGGATCGATGCGTTAATCTCACGCATCACCGACGACGGGCCTTCGGCGAAGCGCCCGCCGCACATGGAATTGGAGCTACCCTTGCGCTCGACGATCGCGCTTCTCCTCATAACGGGCCTTGGAATTGCCGGCTGCGATAGTGGCAAGCAACCCGAGCCGCAAGCAACCGCAACTGTCGCCGACGAAAGCGCGGCTGCGGCCGACAACGCCACCGACGAACCCGAACGCGTCGGCACCGTCGATCGCAGCGACAAGGGGCAGGCCGCACCCGACCACGGCTTCCTCGACCCCACGGGCAAGCCGGTGACGCTGGCGGCGTTCCGCGGCAAGCCGCTGCTGGTCAACCTCTGGGCCACCTGGTGCGCACCATGCGTCCGCGAAATGCCGACGCTCGACCGGCTCGCGGTGCGCGAGGGCGACAAGCTCCAGGTGCTGGTGATCAGCCAGGATCTGGACGGTGCGGCCAAGGTCACGCCCTTCTTCGAAAAGGCGAAATTCGCCGCGCTCCAGCCCTATCTCGACCCCGATGTGAAGTTCTCGACCGGCTATGGCGTCAACCTGCCGACGACGATCCTTTATGACGCACAGGGCAAGGAAGTGTGGCGCGTCTCGGGCGATATGGACTGGGACGGGGATACGGCGGCGACGTGGATCGCGGAGGCGGGGTGAAGGAGGTCAAACAGCACCCGATCATCGTATTCGACGCGGAGTGCGTCCTGTGTTCGGTGAATGCGCAGTTTGTGCTTCGCCACGACACGCGCGGGCATTTTCGGCTCGCCTCAATGCAAGGGGAGGTCGGCGCTGCGCTGTATCGCGAATTCGGAATCGATCCCGCCGACCCGGACACGATGATCGTCGTGTCCGATGGTCGGGCACTGCGCGACAGCGATGCGGTGCTAGCGATCTGGTCGCGACTGGGATGGCCGTGGCGCGCCGTTGGTGCGCTGCGGATCGTGCCGCGTGCGATCCGTGATCCGGCTTACAGGCTGCTCGCGCGCAATCGCTATCGCATCTTTGGCAGACGCAGCAGCTGCTGGCTGCCTTCTCCGGAACATGCCGAACGCATGCTGTGAGCCGGATTCCGATCGATTACCGAACCCCCAACCCCCGCGCCA
This sequence comes from uncultured Stakelama sp., assembly GCA_964638925.1. Taxonomy (GTDB): domain Bacteria; phylum Pseudomonadota; class Alphaproteobacteria; order Sphingomonadales; family Sphingomonadaceae; genus Sphingomonas. The sequence goes on from CAZWZP010000078.1 coordinate 1,215, forward strand.
GCATTTCCGCCACCGTATCGGCAACCTCGGCCGCCTCGGCATCCTCGCTCCACACGCCGTAGCGCAGGCCCAGGAACACGTTCATCCCCATGATCGCCCAGGCGTGGACCTCGGATACGTCGGCGCGCACTTCGCCGCGTTCCGCCGCGGCCTTTAGCCGCTTCTCAATGCGCTCGGCGGTGGTCTGATAGTGTAGCCGGAAGCTCTCGGGATCGACGAACTCGGCCTCGTCGATGATGCGGTAGATTTCCTTGTGCTTGCGCACAAAGCCGATGAAGGTTTCAAGGCCCGCGCGTTCGGCCGCGATCTGCTCCGGCGCGGCGCGGATCGCGGGGGCGACATGTTCGCGCACCTGATCGCTCATGTCACGGACCAGCGCGCGGAACACCGCGTCCTTCGAATCGAAATAGGTGTAGAAACTGCCCAGCGCCACGCCCGCGCGCCGCGTGATGCCGCTTACCGATCCCTCATGAAATCCCTTCTCGCCAAACTCGGCGGCGGCGGCGTCGAGGATCGTGCGCAGCGTGCGGCGGCCGCGCGCGGTGCGCGGTTCCTTGCCCTCGCTCGCCGCGCTGTCGCCCAGATGCAAAGCAGGGGGCAGTGTGGCGGACTTGCCACGATCTTGCGTCATTTCTCCCCTCCTTCATCCGGAAGTTGAAACCCGGTTCAGGTTTCACTATAGGCAAGCTCAACCACTGACAAGGCCGGGATTCGCCGGCCGCTTTTGGGGAGGAAAGCATGAAGCGTCTCTATCCGTCTGTCCGCACGATTCTGACCGCCGGCGCCGCGCTGAGCGCGCTCGCATCCGTTCCCGCACTGGCGCAGGACGCCCCGGCGGAGGAAGCCGCCGAAACCCAGGACAGCGGCGAAATCGTCGTCACCGCGCGCCGTCGTGAGGAAAGCCTGATCGACGTGCCGATCTCGATGTCGGTCGTGTCGGGCGACTCGCTGGTCAAGAGCGGCGCGGCGGACATCACCGCGCTGCAGGACAAGACCCCGAACCTGACGCTGCAGATCGCGCGCGGTTCCAACTCGACCCTGATCGCATTCAGCCGCGGCGTGGGCCAGCAGGACCCGCTGTGGGGCTTTGAACCCGGCGTCGCGCTGTACATCGACGATGTCTATGTCGCGCGGCCCCAGGGCGCGGTGCTCGACATTTTCGACGTTGAGCGGGTCGAAGTGCTGCGCGGGCCGCAGGGCACGCTCTATGGCCGCAACACCATCGGCGGCGCGGTGAAGTATGTCACCCGCCGTCTGGGCGATGACTTCAAGGCGTCGTTCCGCGGCTCCTACGGTTCGTACAACCAGATCGACCTTGTCGGTCAGGTCGTGATCCCGGTCGGCGATACGCTGTCGCTCGGCGCGGCGGTCGCGCAATACTGGCGCGACGGCTACGGCACCAACCTCACCACCGGTGCGGAACATTATAACAAGGACGTGTTTGCCGCGCGCGTGTCGGCCGAGTTCACCCCGACCGACAACATCTTCGTCCGCGTCGCGGGCGATCGCGTGCTCGACCGCTCGAACCCGCGCCACGGCACCCGCCTGCTGCCCAACGGCACCGACCCGATCTATGCGCCGACGGCCAGCGTCTATGACACGCGCGCCGGCATCGGCGACGACAACCGCGTCGAAACGCGCGGCCTGTCGGTCACCGGCGAGATCGGCCTGTCCGATGCGCTGACCTTCAAGACGATCACCGCGTGGCGCGACGGCAGCACCGACACGGTGATCGACTTCGACAACACGATCCTGCCGACGCTCGACATTCCGGCGGAATATTCCGACCGCCAGTTCACCCAGGAGCTCCAGCTGCTCTATGAAGGCGAGCGGCTGCAGGGCGTGTTCGGCCTTTATTACCTCAACGGCCGCGCCAGCGGTGCGTTCGACACGGTGATCGGCCTTGCCAACCTCACCACGCTCACTGCGGGCGAGGTGTTCACCAAGAGCTATGCCGCGTTCGGC
>CAZWZP010000078.1:3215-12717 GCA_964638925.1 uncultured Stakelama sp.
CTCGGCTGGCCTGCGCTACACCCGCGACGAAAAGACGGGTACCGTCTATCGCCAGAACTTCACGGGCCTGCGCAGCCCCTATTTCGGCAACGCTACGGCGATCCCGGGCCTTGTCCGGTCGAACTACACCAACAGCCGCGATTTCGAGAAGCTGACCCCGCGGATCAGCCTCAGCTATCAGCCGAACGCCGACCTCAACATCTATGCCAGCTACGGCAAGGGCTATAAGTCGGGCGGGTTCGACATGCGCGGCGACGTCGTGCTGACCCCGACCACGGTCAACGGCTACAACCCCGAGACGATCGACAGCTACGAACTGGGCATGAAGGGCGCGTTCCTCGACCGGAAGCTGTTCGTGAACCTCGCCGGCTTCTTCTCGAACTACAAGGATCAGCAGGTCACCATTCAGGTGCCCGCGCTGCCCAGCGGCATCGCCAGCTTCGTCGACAATGCCGGCAAGGGTGAGATCTACGGCTTCGAGCTTGAAACCCGCATGGTCCCGTCGCGCCGCTTCCAGGCGAGCGTCGTGGTCGGCTACACCAATGCCGATTACAAGGAGTTCTTCACCTTCATCGGCGGTGGCACCACCCCGGTCGACGTGTCGAACCAGCGCGCGTTCCAGAACACGCCCGAATGGACCGCCAACGCGTCCTTCACCTGGTCGAACGATGTGGCGGGCGGCGTGCTCGCCTTCACCCCCGCCGTGTCGCTGCGCAGCGATATCCAGATGTTCGAGCTGGCGACCCCGGCGCTGGATCAGGACGGCTATGCACTGGTCGAAGCCTCGCTCAACTGGACCTCGGGCAATGGCCGCTATCGCTTCGGCATTGCCGGCCGCAACCTGACCGACGCGCGCTATCGCGTCGGCGGCTACAACTTCCCGGGCGCGCTCACGGGTAACTCGATCATCGGCTATTACGGCCCGCCGCGCACCGTGACCGGCACGTTCGAGATCAAGTTCTGATCGCTTTCGTGAACTGAGTTTGCCACACTGATCGGGCCGGGCGTCGAAAGGGGGCGTCCGGCCCATTTTTTTGAGGGAGAGGGTATGAGCGCCACCAACGGGGCGGCACCGACTGCGCAAGGCCATGGTACGCCGGGCTATCGCGCGGTGGTGCTGGCGATGCTGCTGCTGGTCTATACCTTCAACTTCCTCGACCGGCAGATCGTCGGCATCCTCGCCGTGCCGATCAAAGCGGATCTGGGGCTGACCGATACTCAGCTCGGTGCGCTTGGCGGCATCGCCTTTGCCTTTCTCTATTCGACGCTCGGCGTGCCGCTGGCATTGCTGGCCGACCGCACCAGCCGCACCTGGGTGGTGACGATCTCGCTCACCGTGTGGAGCGGCTTCACCGCTTTGTGCGGCCTCGCCACCAGCTTCTGGACGCTGTTCCTCTACCGCCTCGGTGTCGGTGTGGGCGAAGCGGGCGGCGTCGCGCCGTCCTATGCGATCATCGCCGATTATTTCCCCCAGCATCAGCGCGCGCGCGCGCTCGCCATCTACTCGCTCGGCATCCCGATCGGTCTCGCCTCGGGCACCCTGCTCGGCGCGTGGATTGCGGCGACGGTCGACTGGCGCTGGGCGTTCATCGTCGTCGGCCTGGCCGGCGTCGTCATCGCCCCCTTCTTCCGCCTGATCGTCAAGGAGCCGCCACGCCCGGTCGCGACCAGTGCCGCCGCCGCGCGCGTGCCGGTCGGTCAGGTGTTCGCGATCCTCGCTAGAAAGCCCAGCTTCTGGCTGATGGCGATCGGTGCCGGATTCAGCTCGATGTGCGGCTATGGCCTCGCTTTCTGGGCGCCGACCTTCTTCGTGCGCAGCTTCGGCTTCGATCTGACGACGACCAGCTATTTCTTCGGCTCGATCCTGTTGGTCGGCGGCACGATCGGCGTGTTCATGGGCGGGGTGCTGGCCGACCGGCTGGGCGGGAGCGACCGTGGCGTCTACGCCAAGCTCCCCGCCTTCGCCTGGCTCGCCTGCGTGCCGCTGTTCGCGGGCGGGTTCCTCACCGACAATGTGACGCTGGCGTGGTTCCTGTTCCTGATCCCGAACGGCCTCAACATCCTGTGGCTCGGCCCGGTGACCACAGCGATCCAGAACCTCGTCCCGCCCCAGATGCGCGCGACGGCGAGCGCCAGCTTCCTGCTGATCAACAATCTGATCGGGCTGGGCGCCGGGTCATGGGCGATGGGCGCGATGTCGGACGCGATGACTGCGAGCTATGGCAACGAAGCGCTGCGCTACTCGGCGGTCGCGGCTTTGTCCTTCTACGTCATCGCCGCCGTGCTGATGCTCTTCGCCGTCCGCACACTGCGCAAGGACTGGGTGGAGTAATTTAGCGCAGGCTCCGCTTGATCTGACCCGTTTGTGCTGAGCTTGTCGAAGCACCGTTCCTGCGCTCAGTGAGGACGGGAGGCAGCCTTCGACAAAGGCCAGGACTGGCCCTTTGACAAGCTCAGGGCAAACGGGGTTGGGTCGTCCAGATTTGACGTTCGACGCTTCAACCCTCCCCCTATGCGGGGGAGGATCAATTTCAGTCAGCAAACAACAACACCGGCGTCTCAAGCAGCTTGCGTAGCGCCTGGACATAGCTCGCCGCGTCCCAGCCATCGACGACGCGGTGGTCGCAGCTGATCGACAGGTTCATCAGCTTGGCGCGGACGATGTCGTCGCCGACGAACACCGGCCGCTCGACGATCTTGTTCGGCCCGATGATCGCCACCTCCGGCCGGTTGATCACCGGCGTGGTCGCGATGCCGCCCAGCGGCCCGAGCGAGGTGATCGTGATCGTCCCGCCCTGCAGCTCTTCCGACTTGATCTTGCCGGTGCGCGCCGCTTCGGCCAGGCGACCGATCTCGGCGGCGAGCTGCCACACATTCATGTCCTGCGCATCGCGGATCACCGGAACGGTCAGCCCTGCATCGGTCTGCGTCGCCATGCCCATATGCACGCGCCCATGCCGTGTCACCACGCCACCCTCATCGTCATAGCGCGCGTTGAGCATTGGGAAATCGGGCAGGGTGCGGCAAATCGCGACGATCAGGAACGGCAGCATCGTCAGCTTGGGCCGCGATCCGCGATTCGCGTTCAGATCGGCGCGCATCGCCTCCAGCGCGGTCATGTCGATCTCGTCGACATAGGTGAAGTGCGGGATCGCGCGCTTCGCCGCCGCCATATTCTCGGCGATGCGGCGACGCATCCCGATGACCTTGACCGCCTCGTCCGCCCGCGCGCGGCTGGCGTGCGGCGCATGATAACCCTGCCCGCTGCCATAGCGCAGATAGGCGTCGAGATCGGCGTGGCGGATATGCTGCCCATCATGCTTCACTTCGGACAGGTCGACGCCCAGATCCTTGGCGCGCGCACGCACCGCGGGGGAAGCGAGCACCTGTCTAATCTCCCTCTCCCCTTCAGGGGAGAGGGTTGGGGAGCGGGGCATGTCCACGGGCGACGGGGCTTGAGGAGAGTGCCCCTCTCCCAACCCTCTCCCCTCAAGGGGAGACGGCTTTTCATCAACCACTTCCGGAACCCCCGGAGTCTCCGCCTCGACCTGCTCCTCGACCGCTTCCGCCACCGGAGCCGCAGCCTCTTCCGCCACCGCCGCGTCGGTCTCCACCACCATCAGCGATGCGCCGATCGCAACCTGGTCGCCGACCTCCCCGGCCAGTTCGACCACCACGCCCGACACCGGCGATTCCATCTCGACGGTCGCCTTGTCGGTCATCATGTCGGCGACCTGCTGATCCTCCTCGATCCGGTCGCCGACCTTGACGTGCCAGGCGACGATCTCGGCCTCGGCGATGCCTTCGCCTATGTCCGGAAGACGAAACGTAAAGCGCGCCATGCCGATCAGTCCTTCAGGAGTTTCTTGAGTGCCAGTCCGATACGGACCGGCCCGGGGAAATAAGCCCATTCGAGGCTATGGGGATAGGGCGTGTCGAAGCCGGTGACGCGCTCGACCGGCGCTTCGAGGTGATAGAAGCACCGCTCCTGCACCAGCGCCGACAGCTCCGCACCGAACCCGCCGGTGCGCGTCGCCTCATGCACCACCATGCAGCGGCCGGTCTTCTTGACCGATTGCTCGATCGTCTCGATGTCGAGCGGGACGAGGGTGCGCAGGTCGATGATCTCGGCGTCGATGCCCAGTTCCTCGACCGTCGCCTTCGCGACATGCACCATCGTGCCATAGGCCAGGATCGTCAGCGCGTTGCCCGGCCGCACGATCGCCGCCTTGCCCAGCTCGATCCGGTAATAGCCCTCGGGCACCGCGCCGCCGGGATGTTTCGACCAGTTTTCCGCCGGGCGATCCCAATGGCCGTTGAACGGGCCGTTATAGATGCGCTTGGGTTCGAAGAAGATGACCGGGTCATTGTCCTCGATCGACGCGATCAACAGCCCCTTGGCGTCGTACGGCGTCGACGGGATCACCGTCTTCACACCCGACACATGGGTAAAGATGCCTTCGGGCGACTGGCTGTGCGTTTGCCCGCCAAAGATGCCGCCACCGAAGGGCGAGCGTACCGTCAGCGGCGCGGTGAACTGCCCCGCCGAACGATAGCGCAGCCGCGCGGCGCACAAGGCCTTGGCCCAGCGCAGAGCCCTGTTAGATATAGTCGGCAAACTGGATCTCCGGCACCGGGCGCAGGCCGTATGCGCCCATGCCGATCGCCACGCCGATGATGCCGCATTCGGTGATCGGCGTGTCGAACACGCGGGTCTTGCCGAACTTTTCCTGCAGGCCCGCAGTGGCGCGGAACACGCCGCCGAAATAGCCGACATCCTCGCCCATCACGATCACGTTCGGATCGCGCTCCATCATCACCGCCATCGCGGAGTTGATCGACTGGATCATGTTCATGCGGACGGTTTCGCCCGCTTCGCCGGTAGCGGCGGCTTCCATCACGTCGCTCATGCCTTCCTCGCCCATGGCCGGCCGCTCGCCTCTTCCTCGTCCAGCATCTGCTGGCGCTGCTCCTTGAGGTGCCAGGGCATCTCCTCGAACACCCCGTCGAACAGCGAATCGAGCGGCTGGTGCAGGCCATGGCCCAGAATGCCGTTCTTCTCGGCTTCCTTCTGCGCCGCCTTGACCAGCTCGGCGACCTCGCGGTCCTGCGCGGCGTGGCGTTCCTCGTCCCATTCGCCGATTGCGATCAGATGGTCCTTCAGCCGCGCGACCGGGTCACCCAGCGGCCATGCGCCCGGCTCGCCCGCGCTGCGATATTGGGTCGGGTCGTCTGAGGTCGAATGTCCTTCGGCGCGATAGGTGAAATGCTCGATCAGCGTCGGTCCCTGATTGGTCCGCGCCCGCTCCGCCGCCCATAACGTCGCGGCATAGACCGCCAGCGCATCGTTGCCGTCGATGCGCAGCCCGGCCATGCCATAGCCGATCGCCCGCGCGGCAAAGGTCGTCGCCTCGGCCCCGGCAAAGCCCGAAAAGCTCGAAATAGCCCATTGATTATTGACGACGTTGAAGATCACCGGCGCCTTGTACACGGTGGCAAAGGTCATCGCCGAGTGGAAGTCGCCCTCCGCCGTCGATCCCTCGCCGCACCAGGTCGCGGCAATCCGCGTATCGCCCTTGGCCGCGCTCGCCATCGCCCAGCCCACCGCTTGGGGATATTGGGTGGTTAGGTTACCGCTGATCGAGAAGAACCCGTCGTCGCGCGACGAATACATGATCGGCAGCTGCTTGCCCTGCAGCACGTCGCCGCTGTTCGAATAGATCTGGTTCATCATCTGAACCAGGCTGTAGCCCCGCGCGATCAGGATGCCCTGCTGGCGATAGCTGGGGAAGCACATGTCGTCGCGGCTCAGGGCGTGCGTCGCGGCGATCGCCACCGCCTCTTCGCCGGTGCACTTCATGTAGAAACTGGTCTTGCCCTGCCGCTGCGCGCGGAACATCCGCTCGTCGAACGCGCGCACCAGCGCCATGTCGCGCAGCATCGTACGCAGCGTGTCGGGGTCGAGACGCGGGTTCCACGGGCCGACCGCCTGCCCCGAATCGTCGAGCACGCGGATCAGCGTATAGGACAGGTCATGAAAGCTCGCCGGATCGGCGGCGGTATCGGGGCGGGGCTGGGCGCCGGCGGGCGGCACCTCTACCGCGGCGAAATCGACCGCATCGCCGGGCCGGAACTTGGGTTCGGGCACGTGCAGGCTTAGCGGGGGCAGGTTGCGCGGGACGTCCGCCAATGCACTCTCCAGCAGCTAAAGGGCGTCCTTGTCGCCTTGCGGCGCGCGGACATTCTATTTCAGCGCCCGATTATATTGTTTCAACGCGGCTGTCGAGATGGGTCAGCATTGCTGTCCTGACTCGCCTGTGCCCGCGTGGGACGCCGATGCTTGCATACGCTACCTCAAACGCCCTCTTTTCGCGAGCGATCCGCGTGCCTAAGGGGGAGACAATTCCATGACACTCGCTGGGGAGCGACGCGCACTATGAAACTGATGGCTGGCAATTCGAACCTGCCGCTCGCCCAGGCGATCGCCTCCTATCTCGAAATCCCGCTGACACAGGCGAATGTCCGCCGGTTCGCGGATGAGGAAATCTTCGTCGAGATTCTCGAAAATGTCCGGGGCGAGGATGTGTTCGTACTCCAGTCGACCGCCTATCCGGCGAACGACAATCTCATGGAGATGCTGATCATGATCGACGCGCTGCGCCGCGCGTCGGCCCGTCGCATCACTGCGGTGCTCCCCTATTTCGGCTATGCCCGTCAGGACCGCAAACCCGGCCCCCGCACCCCGATCTCGGCCAAGCTGGTCGCCAATCTGATCACCACGGCGGGTGCCAACCGCGTCCTCTCGGTCGATCTGCACGCCGGGCAGATTCAGGGGTTTTTCGACATCCCCACCGACAATCTCTTCGCCGCCCCGGTGATGAGCGAGGATATCAAGGCGCGCTTCTCCGACAAGAACCTCATGGTCGTCTCGCCCGATGTCGGCGGCGTGGTCCGCGCCCGCGCGCTGGCCAAGCGACTCGACAACGCCCCGCTGGCGATCGTCGACAAACGGCGTGAGAAGGCCGGCGAATCGGAAGTGATGAACATCATCGGCGAGGTCGCCGGACGCTTCTGCATCCTGATCGACGACATCGTTGATTCGGCCGGCACGCTCTGCAATGCCGCCGCCGCGCTCAAGGAAGCCGGGGCTGAAGACGTCGTTGCTTATTGCACCCATGGCGTGCTGTCGGGCGGCGCGGTCGCCCGCGTCGACGGATCGGCGCTGCGCGAGCTGGTCATCACCGATACGATCGGCAACCACAATGTCGTCGACCAGGCACAGCGCATCCGCCACCTGACTATCGCCCCGCTGCTGGCCGAAGCGATCCGCCGCATTGCCGATGAAAGCTCGGTGTCGAGCCTGTTTGATTGAGCGCTTCGCGCTGCGGCACCGGCCCGCTCCCCCACCCGGCCACCCATTTCAGAATATCCTGCCGATGGGTGGCCGGGTGGGGGAGCGGGCCGGTGCCGCGTTCCGCATAAGCGGAACCAGTCAAACGAGCGCCTTCGCCACCAACACCACACCAACCCCGATCATCAGCCAGTAGATCGCAGTATAAAATCGCTCCGGCGACACCCGCCGCACCAGCCACACCCCGACAAAGGTCGACGCAATCGCCACCGGCATCAGCACCGCGCTCGTCCCCAGATTCTCGGCGGTAAACTGCCCCAGCGCCAGATAGGCCGGCACCTTGATCCAGTTCACCAGCGCAAAATAGACCGCCGTCGTCCCCACCAGCATGTCGCGCGACAGTCCGCGCGGCAGCACCCATAGCTGCCAGGGCGGCTGCCCGGCATGGGCGATCTGGCTGGTAAAGCCCGACGCGATTCCGAACAGCGACCCGACCCATCCGGGCGAGGTCGACACCGCTCCAGCGCCCAGCCGGTCCTTCCACAGCCGGTACGCACCGAACAGGATCGAGATCACCCCGACCATCGCCAGCACCGCGTCCGCCGACACGCTCGCCGCGAACCCATAGCCAAGCACGATGCCGACCACCGCCCCCGCCAGCGTCCACCCCAGCACGAACCAATCCACGCTGCGCCGGAACGCCCACACCCCCACCACATCCTGCACGATCAGGATCGGCAACAGGATCGCCGCCGCCCGTACCGGATCGGTGGCGAACGCGATCACCGGCAGCGACAGCGCGCCCGCACCCGCAAACCCGCCCTTGGACAGCCCCAGCAGCACCACCGCCGGAACCGCCAGCGCGTAAAAGATCGGGTCTGAAATCAGAACCTGCCGACCGGCTCGCGTACCCCGGCATTGCCGCGCGCCTTCAATTCCGCCTTCAGCTTCTCGGGCGGCGGGGCGTAGAGGAAGCCGAAGCTGACCGTGCCATGCTTGGTCTCGACCACATGGTGCAGCCGGTGCGCCTGGATGATCCGCTTCATATAGTCCGACTTGGGGATGTAGCGGGTGTTGAGGCGCTTGTGCACGATCACGTCGTGGAACCCGAAATAGATCGCACCATAGGCCGCGATCCCCGCGCCGATCCACGCAGTGCCCTGCCACCACCCGAGATGCACCCCGCCGAGCAGCAGCACGAACGACGGCACCGCGAAGATCACGGCATAGAGGTCGTTCAGCTCCCAATTTCCCGTGCGCGGCGAATGGTGACTTTTGTGCAGGAACCAGCCCGGCCCATGCATCACCCAGCGATGCGCGACATAGGCAAAGCCCTCCATCAGGGCGACGGTAAGCAGGAACAGCGCGATGCCGATTGCGGGATTCATGCGGGCGATATAGCGAGCCTGCATGTTCGATGCGAGACGCGTGTTTCCCCTGATTGCGGCCCTGACCGCAGTTTCCGCCTGCGCGGTGCCCGAAGCGCGGCTGCGCACCGGCCTCACCAATGCCGGCCTGCCCAAACCGCTCGCCGCGTGCATGGCCGAGCGGATGGTCGATCGCCTGAGCCTCGCCCAGCTGATGCGCATTGCCGACCTGCCCAAGGCGCGCGAGGCCGAGTCGCTCGACCGCTTCCTCCGCCGCGTCCGCGCACTCGGCGACCCCGAAATCCTCGCAGTCGCGACGAGCTCGGGCGGATTATGCGCGACCGGCCTCGCCAAAGAGGCCCGCTAACCCGCTTGTTTCGCAGGGAGTGCAGCGCTTATTGCAACTGCGTCGCAATGCCGAAGTCAAGAGATTTGATTCCGCCGCGCCCCTGTGCTTAAGCGGCGCGAAATTTGCTGCAACGCAAAGGGCGATCCCATGAATATCCATGAATATCAGGCCAAGGAACTGCTGGCGAAGTATGGCGCGCCGATCGCGGCCGGCCATGCCGCCTTCACCGTCGAAGAGGCGGTCGAGGCTGCCAAGAAGCTCCCCGGACCGCTCTATGTCGTGAAGTCGCAGATCCACGCCGGCGGCCGCGGCAAGGGCAAGTTCAAGGAACTCGCCCCCGAAGCGAAGGGCGGCGTCCGCCTCGCCTTCAGCCTTGATGAAGTCGAATCGCACGCCAAGGACATGCTCGGCAACACGCTGGTGACGATCCAGACC
>CAZWZP010000079.1:0-225 GCA_964638925.1 uncultured Stakelama sp.
GCGATGCGGTCGCCGGGCAGGGCGAACAGATTGCCCGGATGCATGTCGGCGTGGAAGAAACCCTCCGAAATTGCCTGACGCAGGAACGCGCGGACCAGCGTGTGCGCCAGTTTTTCGGTGTCATGCCCGGCGGCGATCAGGCCGTCGCGGTCGGACAGCTTGATGCCGTCGATCCACTCCAGCGTCATCACCTTGCCGGTGCTGCGCTGCCAGTCGATGGCGGGG
>CAZWZP010000079.1:248-1048 GCA_964638925.1 uncultured Stakelama sp.
TGAAGTCGGGCTCCGCCTCCATCGATTCGGCCAGCTCCGACGCCGACGCCGCCTCGCGCCGCAGGTCCAGCTCGCGCGCGGTCCAGCGCTTGAAGGTCTCGATCACCAGGCGTGGGCGCAGGCGCGATGCTTCGCCGCCCATCCCCTCGACCTGTGCCGCAGCCCATTCATAGGTGTCGATGGCGCGGGCGAACTCGGCCTCGATGCCCGGGCGCAGCACCTTGACCGCGACCTGACGGCCATCGGTGGTGATCGCGCGGTGGACCTGCGCGATCGACGCGGCACCGATCGGCGTTTCCTCGATCGACTGGAACAGCTCCTCGATCGGTCGTCCGAAGCTGTTCTCCATCGCCGTACGGATCACGGAGTAGGGGACAGGGGGCAGGGCGTCCTGCAGGCGCAACAGATCGTGCGCCGCCGCTTCGCCGATCAGGTCGGGCCGCGTGGCAAGCGTCTGGCCCAGCTTGATCGCCGCCGGGCCGATCGCCTGGAGTGCATCGGCATAGCCCGGAACCTCGGGCACGCGCGCGCCGAACCGCGCGATGCGGGCAAGGCGGCGGACCGGAGGCGGCGTGTTGCGGTCACGCTCGATCCCGCGCAGCGCGCCGTGACGCGCCAGCGTGCGACCCCATTTCAGGAGACGCCACAGATGGACGACGGGAGCGGTCATGCGATTAGCCCCTCCCCTTCAGGGAGGGGTTGGGGTGGGGCCTATCCTCTAGATACAGGTCTCTGCGAGGCTGACGGGCCCCACCCCCCCCCCCCCCCCCGAAGGGGGGGGGCGCACGAAGGGTGGGGCC
>CAZWZP010000079.1:1153-12682 GCA_964638925.1 uncultured Stakelama sp.
GCATGCCCGGCAAGCGCCGGATCGATTCGACCAGATAGCGATAGCTCTCGGCATCGCCCGCGAGCAGTTCGCCGAGCTTGGGCACCAACCGGTGCGAATAGGCATCATACACGTCCGCGAATCCGGGCCACAAGGTGGTCGAAAACTCCAGCACGAAGAACCGCCCGCCCCGGCGCAGCACGCGGTGTGCCTCGCGCAATGCTGCCGGAATGTCGGTCACGTTCCGGATGCCAAAGGCGATCGTATAGGCGTCGAAGAAGCGGTCGGGCCATTGCAACGTCTCGGCATTCGCCTCACTCCACACCAGCCCGTCGATGCCGCGCTTGGCCGCGCGCTCGATGCCCACGGCGAGCATGTCGGGGTTGATGTCGGCCACCGTCACCGCCGCGCCATGTTCGGCCATGCGGAACGCGATGTCGCCGGTGCCGCCCGCCATGTCGAGGATCGCCTCACCCTCGCGCGGCTTCACGCGGCGGACGAACACGTCCTTCCACACGCGGTGCAACCCGCCCGACATCGCGTCGTTCATGAGATCATAGCGCGCGGCCACGCTGGAAAAGACGCCGCCGACGCGACGGGTCTTTTCGTCGGGGGCAACCTCTTCATAGCCAAAGGAGACGGTGTCGGTCATGGCCAAGCCCTTAGCCGCCCTTGTGGGCGCGGCAAAGCCTGCTTAGCTGGACAAAATGCCCGAGCTTCCCGAAGTCGAAACCACGGTCCGCGGCCTGACCCCCGTTCTGCACGGCCAGCGGATCGCGCGCGTCCAGCTGCGCCGCCCCGATCTGCGCCGCGCGATGCCGGTCGATCTAGGGCAGCGGCTGACCGGCGCGACGGTTACAGCGCTCGGGCGCCGCGCCAAATATGGCCTGATCGACACCGATCGCGGTGACACGATGATCTTTCACCTCGGCATGTCGGGACGCTGGCGAATCGATCCGGCCGAGCTGCTGACGCACGATCATCTGGTGATCGAGACCGATGCCGGGCGGCGGCTGGTGCTCAACGATGCGCGCCGATTCGGGTCGGTCGATCTGGTCGCAACCGCCGATGTCGGCGCCTGGCCGCCCTTCGCCGCGCTTGGGCCGGAACCGCTCGGGCCGCACTTCACCGCCGATCATCTGCGCCAGGCACTGGCGGGGCGGGTTGCGTCGATCAAGCTGCTGCTGCTCGACCAGCGCATCGTCGCGGGCCTGGGCAACATCTATGTGTGCGAGGCGCTACACGATTCGCGGATTTCGCCGAAGCGCAGCGGCGGATCGCTCACCCGCCCACAGCTTGCGCGGCTCGTCGCGGCGATACACGCGGTGCTCGAATCGGCCATCGAAGCGGGCGGATCGACCCTGCGCGACTATGCCCAGCCCGATGGCGAGCTCGGCTATTTCTCGAAGCAGTTCAAAGTCTATGGCCGCGAAGGCGAACCATGCGATTGCGGCGGCACTGTCGCGCGCTACGCAGAGGGCGGGCGCTCGACCTTCTGGTGCCCGAAATGCCAGCGTTAGTGCCCGGTTTTCCTACGCGAAAGGTTGACCGAATCGTCCGCCCTCGCTAAGGGGCGCGCTTTCCCGAGGCGTGGGACGGAAATCCGCGCCTCTTTTCGCATTGAAAACAGGAACGAAGATTCATGGCGAACACGCCGCAAGCCAAGAAGCGCATCCGCCGCAACGACCGTCGCGCCGAAGTCAACGGTGCCCGCGTCGGCCGCATCCGCACCTTCATCAAGAAGGTCGAGAGCGCGCTGAGCAGCGGCGACAAGGCCGCAGCGGAAACCGCGCTGAAGGCGATGCAGCCGGAGCTGGCACGCGGCGTGGCCAAGGGCGTGGTGCACAAGAACACCGCCTCGCGCAAATTCTCGCGTCTGACCAAGCGGCTCACCGCGCTCGGCTGAGCCGTTTCGACCGCAAGGTTTACAAAGCCCTGCCGGCCCAGTGCCGGCGGGGTTTTTGTTTTGCGTCGGGGCCCATTTCGGTCGGCGTTAACGCGAATCGCGGAATTGCAACGAGTCGCACTGTAACGCCGATGTAATGATTTACTAAAACCGCTTAAAATCAGTGATTTATAACTGAAATAACGGATTTCCGGGGCTCTGAGTGAGTCAACCCTACTTATTTCAGATTCTTTACATGCACCCCTCTTGATCGACTCAGAAATGCGTCCCTAAAACGGACTTCCGCCACGGCGTTCTCGTCGGCGGAATCAGCGAGGGTACCGATCAGGAGCGGATGCGATTCCGCCTGCGGCATACTTTTGCCTGAGCGAAATTTGGTGCGCGGGGGCGTCGTTTCCGCGCTGGGGGAAGTGCGTGCACGCGCGATGCGTGCGTGCGGGTGTTGGCGATTGAGGGGCAACGGGAAGTATGGATCAAGCCAAGGCCTGGACACGCGTGCGGGGCAATCTGCGACTTTCTGCAGGGCAGCGGCTGTTCGACCAGTGGCTTAAGCCGATCGTCCTGATTCCCGGCGACGACGCCGAAACGGTACGGCTAGGCCTGCCGTCCGCTTTCATGACCAACTGGGTCAAGAATCATTACGCCGACCGGCTGATGATGGAATTCCGTGCACAGCTGCCCAGCGTGCGCACGGTTTCGATCGAAACGGTCGATGCCCGTGCGAATCGCGAACTTGACGCAGCGGCCCCCGTGGCCGAAGCGGCGGCATCCGCCACGCCCTCGGCCCAGGCCGGAGCGGGCGGCCCAGCGATCGGTCGCCCCAATCTCGATTCGCGGTTCACCTTCGATCGATTCGTGGTCGATACGTCCAACCGGCTGGCGTTCAACGCCGCCAAGGCGCTGGCCGAGCCGGGCAAGCCGCGCTTCAGCCCGCTCTACCTCCACAGCAACACCGGCCAGGGCAAAACGCATCTCATGCACGCGATCGGCCATGCGTTTCTCGACGCCTGCCCCGATGCAACCGCGATCTACATGCCGGCCGAGCGCTTCATGTTCGAGTTCGTTCGCGCGGTGCGCGAGCGGGACACCTACAGTTTCAAGGCGCGGCTGCGCGGCGTCGACCTGCTGATGATCGACGATCTTCAGTTCATCGCCGGCAAGGAATCGACTCAGGAGGAATTCTTCCACACGGTCGATGAGTTCATGCGTGAGGGCAAAAGGCTGGTGATCGCCGCCGACCGCAGCCCGCTGGCGCTTGAGGGGATCGAGACCCGCCTTGCCTCACGCCTCGGCTCGGGCCTTGCCGCCGATATCAAGCCGGCCGAGCTTGGCCTGCGCCGCGCGATCCTCGACCGCAAGCTGGAGGATATGCCGGGCGCCACGGTGCCGTCCGACGTGCTCGACCTGCTCGCCGCGCGGATCAGCTCTTCGGTGCGCGAGCTCGAAGGCGCGCTCAACCGCCTCGTCGCCTATTCCCAGCTCAACAATGAAATCGTGACCATCGCGTTTGCCGAAAGCGTGCTGGGCGAGGCTCTGCGCGGCAGCCAGCGCCGCGTGACGATCGACGAGATTCAGAAGGCGGTGTCGAGCCACTTCGACGTCAAGCAGCTCGACCTGGTGTCACAGCGCCGCGCGGTTGCGATCGCCCGCCCGCGCCAGATCGCGATGTATCTGGCCAAGCGCCTGACCACGCGCTCGCTGCCCGAAATCGGCCGCAAGTTCGGCAACCGCGACCATTCGACCGTCATCCACGCCGTCCGCCGCATCGAGGAACTGCGCGGCACCGACAGTGAGATCGACGGCGCGGTCCGCAGCCTGATGCGGCAACTCGAGGCCTGAAGCTTGCGTCTCCCTGCGGGGGGACGCCGGGGTGGGGGGTATTCCCCCCGGAACATCTACCCTCCACCCCAAGCTTTGTGGCCGTCAGCGCGGCAGCGTGTCCAGAAACGCCGCGACATCGCCCAGGTCCACCAGCCTGTCGAGATAAGTCTGCCCGATCCCGCGCGCGAGCAGGAAGGGCAGGGTGCCGGCGTCCATCTTCTTGTCGTGCAGCATGTGCGCGACCAACGTTTCGCCCGATGCGGCGATGCCCGCGCTGGCGAGGTCATATGGCAACCCGCTTGCCTTGAGATGCGCAGCGACCCGCTCGGCATCCTGGGCGGAGCACAGGCTCAGCCGCGCCGAATAGGCAAAGGCGAGCGCCATGCCCGCCGCAACCCCCTCGCCATGCAGCAAGGCGTCGGAAAAGCCGGTCTCGGCCTCCAGCGCATGGCCGAACGTATGGCCGAGGTTGAGCAGCGCGCGTACGCCGGTCGTCTCACGTTCGTCCGCCGCCACGATCCGCGCCTTCGCCGCCACCGAATGCGCGATGGCATATTCCCGCGCTTCCGCATTGCCGGCGAGCAGCGCCGCGCCATTGGTCTCGCACCATTCGAAAAAGCCGGGATCGTCAATCAGCCCGTATTTCACCACTTCGGCATAGCCCGCGCGCAAGTCGCGCAAGGGCAGCGTGTCGAGCAGGTCCGGGTCGATCAGCACCATCCACGGCTGGTGAAATGCCCCGATCAGATTCTTCCCCGCGCGGCTGTTGATCGCGGTCTTGCCGCCGACCGAGCTGTCGACCTGTGCCAGCAAGGTCGTGGGGATCTGCACGAAGTTGCAGCCACGCTTGAGGATCGCGGTCGCGAACCCGACCAGATCGCCGATCACCCCGCCGCCCAGCGCGATGACATGATCGCCGCGCTCGATCCCGCGATCGAGCAGCGCATCGGTGAGCGCTTCGAGCTGACCCCAGCTCTTGGTTGCCTCACCCGCCGGCAGAGTGATGATATCGCTCGCCAAACCACCATGGTGCAACAGCGCTGCCAGCCGCGCGGCGTGCGGCGCGACATTGGCGTCGGTGACGATCACGAACGGCCGCCCGCGCGACAGCGGCGCGAGCTGCGCCGCCGCTTGGGTCAGCAAGCCGCTGGCGATCCGCACCTCATAGCTGCGCGCACCCAGCGCGACCGGAACCACCTTCATCGACCCAGCTCCGCCAGAATCGCGCTGACCGTCGCCTCGTGCGGCGCAACCTTGCTCACCACATGAATCGGCGCGAGCGCGTAAACCGGGTTACGGATTTCGGCGAGTTCGGTGAGCACCTTCAACGGATCCTTTCCGCGCAGCAGCGGGCGATGGTCGCGCTTGGCGACGCGTTCGGCCAAGACCTTGGGGGCGGCGTCCAGCCAGATCGCAGTCGCCTGGTCAAGGATCAGCGCGCGCGTCTCGTCATTCAGGAACGCGCCGCCGCCGGTCGCGATCACCTTGGGTGCGCCGTCGATCAGTCGTGCGATCACGCGCCGCTCGCCATCGCGAAAATGCGGCTCGCCGAATCGCTCGAAGATTTCGGCGACGGTCATGCCCGCCGCCGCCTCGATCTCGGCATCCGCATCGACAAAGGGGAGTTTCAGCCGCTGGGCCAGCCGACGGCCGACCGTGGTCTTGCCCACGCCCATCAGGCCGATCAGCACGATCGGGCGGGTCAAAGGCGTCGGTTCGGCGGGACGGGTTTGCAGCATGGTCGCGGGGGCTATACAGCGTGCATCGCGCTCGGGCAAAAGGCCCGGTGCCTGTAATCAGAACCGGTTTGAGGGGGTCGATGTCCCGTTCGCTCATCATCATCGTCATTGTCGCTATCCTGTTGATCGGCGGACTGTTTTTCCTCGCCGGGCGCGATACGGAGAAACAGCCGGTGCGCATCGAGAAGGCCGTCCCGCTTGACAATCTCGCGAACTAAGACCGCGCTCGCCGCCGTTCTGGTGGTCGCGGCTGGCGTCGGGATTCCCGCGCTGGGGCAGGATCGCCCCGAATCGCTGCTGCCCCCGGGGTTCGACGATCCTGTCCCAGCGCCGGCGCCTGCGCCAGCCCCTGTTCCTGCCCCTGCGCCCGCCGCCGGGCCGACGACAGCACCGCGCGCCGATGCATCGCCAACTGCAGCCGGAGACGTGGGCAACGCGACTGCGGCGGCTGGCGGGGTTGCGCCGGAAGCGCCGGGCGAGATCGATTACGCGACGATCGCCCGCTACGAATTGCCCGATTTCGCCAAGCGCTCGCTGGCGCAGGTCGGTCCATCCTCGCCCGCCAGCGACGGCCTCGCAGCTACCGCATTTGGCAACGCCGATGGCGGTTTCCTCCAGATGCTGATGCGCCGCACCGACGCGCCGGTCGCGTCGCGCTGGCTTTCGATCGCGCTGCGCCGCGCATTGCTGTCGCGGGTGAACACCCCGCGCGGCCTCAACGGCGCGGATTTCGCGGCCGAGCGCGCCTGGCTGCTAATCCGCATGGGGGAGGCGGATGCCGCCCGGGCGCTGGTCCAGTCGGTCGATATCGCCAATTACACGCCCAAGATGTTTCAGGTGGCGATGCAGGCGATGCTCGCCACCGCCGATCCCGGCGGCCTGTGCCCCATGGTCAAACCCGCGCTCGGCACCGCGCCCGACCGCAATTGGCGGCTGGCTGAGGCGATCTGCGCCGGGCTCGACGGTGACCCCAGCAAGGCTGGGCCACTGATCGACGCCAGCCGCCGCCGCATGAGCAATTCGGTCGATGTGCTGCTCGCCGAAAAGCTGGTCGGCATGGGCGTGTCGGGCCGCCGCGCGGTGACGATCGAGTGGGATCCGGTCGATCGCATCAGCGCGTGGCGCTGGGGCCTCGCCGTCGCATCCGACACCGATGTTCCCGAGCGCCTCTATGGCACCGCCGGGCCGCAGCTGCGCTATTGGCGCGCGACGACACCGATGCTGGGACTGCGCGACCGCGCCGCTGCGGCTGAGGCAGCGGCGAGCCAGGGCATTTTCTCTAGCCAAGCGCTGACCGACCTGTACGGCGAGATCGAGGCGCAGGAGGATCCCTCAATCGCTGAAGTCGCGGTCGCCCGCGACCTGCGCGCCGCCTTCACCGCCGCCACCGCCGCCGATCGGGTCGATCGGATGCGCCAGCTGTGGGACGAGGCCCAGGGGCCGCGTGCCACCTATAGCCGGTTGATCCTCACCGCCCGCGCCGCCGCCCGCCTCACGCCATCGGCCGAACATAGCGCCGATGCTGATCGCCTGATCGCGTCGATGCTCAGCGCCGGGCTGGATCGTGCGGCGCTGCGCTGGAAGGAATTCGCGCGGCGCGGCAGCGACGGCTGGGGCATGTTGCTGCTCGCCGAGCCGGCCCGCGCGGTCGCGGTCGGCGATGTCGAGGCGTATCGCAACGCCGCCGACGCCACCAACGGTGCGATGCTGATCGCGGCGATGGCGGGGATGGGGCGCATCCCGACCAATGACGGCGCGCGGCTGATGCGCGCGTCGGGCGTCGCGTTCGAAACTGCCAACGCCTGGACCCGCGCCATCGCGCAGGCGGCGGACGCGAACCAGCCGGGGACGGTGGTGCTGCTCGCTGCGGTCGGGATGCAGAGCCGGGTATGGGAAGGCGTCTCGCCTGAGGCACTGTACCACATCACCCGCGCGCTGACGCAGGTCGGGCTCGATGGCTATGCGCGGATGATCGCCGTCGAGGCGATTACCCGGCTTTGAGCCAGATCCGCCCCGGGGACGACCCGGCGCTGATCGAGCGCTTTCTTGAGATGCTGGCTGCGGAAGCCGGAGCGTCGGCGAATACGCTCGCGGCTTATGGCGCCGATTTGCGGCTGGCGTCGCAGGCGCTTGAGGGCGGGCTCGCACTGGCCGACCGCGCCGCAATCGAACGTCTGGCGGAGCAATGGCGCGACCTTGCCCGCGCCACCGTCGCGCGTAAATCGGCGGCACTGCGCCGCTTCTACGGCTTCCTGCTCGATGAAAAGCTCCGCGCCGACGACCCCGGCAGCGCGCTGCCCCGACCTGGCAACGGACGCAGCCTGCCCAAGACCCTGTCCAACGCCGATGTCGAGTCGATCTTCGCCGCGATTCAGGCGCGGATCGACCGTGTGCCGCCCGATCCCCGCGACCTGCGCCTGCTCGCGCTGATCGAGCTGCTCTACGGTTCGGGCCTGCGCGCGAGCGAGCTCGTCTCGCTCCCGCGCGGCGCGGTCCAGCCGGACAAGCCGTACCTGATCCTGCGGGGCAAGGGGGGCAAGGAACGACTGGTCCCGCTGTCCGATCGCGCACGCGCGGCGGTGGGGGCGTGGCGCGCGCATGTCGATCCGGCGCGGCCCTGGCTGTTCCCGTCGGGCAAGGGGCATTTGAGCCGCATCCGCCTGTACCAGATGGTGCGCGAGATTGCCGGGCTGGCGGGCATCGCGCCCGACCGGATCAGCCCGCACGTCCTGCGCCACGCCTTTGCCACCCATCTGCTGGAGGGCGGGGCGGATCTGCGCGCGCTTCAGGCGATGCTCGGCCATGCCGATATCGCGACGACCGAAATCTACACCCATGTCGACAGCGCCCGGCTGGTCCAGCTGGTCAATGAGCGCCACCCGCTCGCCGACACGCCCCGAATTGACGCGAAGCGCGACGGGGCATAGGTGCGCGCGATGGCCAGTTTTCTTGAATTTGAAAAGCCGATCGCCGAGCTCCAAGCCCGGATCGATGAATTGCGCGACACCGCTGCAGGCGGCGAGGTGGATATCGAGGCGGAGGTCGCCAAGCTCCAGGCCAAGTCCGATCGCTTCCTCAAGGACGCCTATGCCAAGCTCACCCCGTGGCAGAAGACGCTCGGCGCGCGCCATCCGGACCGTCCGCACTTCAAACATTATGTCGCCCGGCTGGTCGAGGATTTCATGCCGCTCGGCGGCGACCGCGCCTTCGCCGACGATCAGGCGATTCTGGGCGGGCTCGGCCGCTTTCGTGGCCAGCGCGTGATGGTGATCGGCCATGAAAAGGGCGACGACACCACCAGCCGCCTCCGCCACAATTTCGGCATGGGCAAGCCTGAGGGCTATCGCAAGGCGATCCGCCTGGTCGAGCTGGCCGACAAGTTCGGCATTCCCGTGGTGACGCTGGTCGACACCTCCGGCGCGTTCCCCGGCATGGAGGCCGAAGAGCGCGGGCAGGCCGAAGCGATCGCCCGCTCGACCGAAGCGTGCCTCAACCTCGGCGTGCCGATGGTTGCATCGATTCTGGGTGAGGGCGGTTCGGGCGGGGCGGTCGCGCTCGCTGCCGGCAACCGCGTGCTGATGATGGAGCACGCCGTCTATTCGGTGATCTCGCCCGAGGGCTGCGCCTCGATCCTGTGGCGCACCGCCGACAAGGCCGCCGACGCTGCCGAGGCGATGAAGGTGACGGCGCAGCACCTCAAGGAGCTGGGCGTCATCGACACGATCGTCCCCGAGCCGCTCGGCGGCGCGCATCGCGATCATGCCAAGGCGATCGATGCGCTAGGCGACGCGATCGAGGCGGCGCTCAAGGATCTGTCCGGCCAGAGTGCCACCGCGCTCCGCCAGGCCCGCCGCGCCAAGTTCCTCGCGATGGGCCGGGCGTAATCCAAAAGTCCTCCCCGGAACGGGGAGGGGGACCAGCGAAGCTGGTGGAGGGGGCCCACGGCAACGGATTCCGGTGCCTCGGGCCCCCTCCACCACGCCCTGCGGGCGCGGTCCCCCTCCCCGTGCCGGGGAGGAATAGAAAAAGGGCGGCGGACCCATCGGTCCGCCGCCCCCTGTTCAGTCGTTTCGAAACGAAAGGGTCTTACGACGCCTTCATGTTCGACGAAACGTTGGTGAAGGTGGTCTTGAGCTGGTTGCCCAGGCCCTGCATCGCGGCAATCGCGGCGACGGCGATCAGAGCGGCGATCAGACCGTATTCAATGGCGGTCGCGCCCTTCTTGTTGCCGAAAATCTTGCGGATCGTGTTCATAGCGGTCTCCATCCTGTTCGAAGCTTCATTTCCCGGCTGCCCCCGGAAACTCCGGTTTCAGCAACTCCGAAATTAAGGGACGGAAGTTAACAAAGGCCTTAGGCGCACCTGCGCAGCCGCCGAAAAATCACCCGGGGCTCTGGACCTTGTTGCTGACATTGTTCCACATGCCGGTGGTGCCGCTGGCAAGTTCGCTCAGCGCGGCAATCATGACGAGGACGATCAGCGCGAGAATGAAGCCATATTCGACCGCCGTCGCACCGCGGGTGCAGCGTGCGAGACGGCGCGATAGTGACTTCAGCAGGCGCATGACGCGACCTTCCATTGTGGACTTGTCGGAATCTACGGAAACAAGATTAACGAAATGCTGAAATCGGATGCTGCAATAACTGGGACTTGTATTCTGACCGTCGTCGCCGCGGCTTTGGTCGATGGCGAGGGCCGCGTGCTGGTGCAGCAGCGCCCGCCGGGCAAGCCGATGGCCGGATTATGGGAGTTTCCCGGTGGCAAGGTTGAGCCGGGCGAACTGCCTGAAGCGGCGCTGTGCCGCGAGTTGGAGGAGGAGCTCGGCATCAGCGTCGATCCCGCCAGCCTCGCCCCCGCAACCTTCGCGAGCGAGACGCTGGGCGAGCGTCACCTCCTCCTGCTCCTCTACACGCTGCGCGAATGGGGCGGGGAACCCCAGGCGCGGCACGCGACCGCGCTGCAATGGGTTCACCCGCCCGCGTTGCGCGACCTCGCCATGCCGCCAGCGGATATCCCGCTGATTGGCATGATCGAGGCGCTCCTTTAGGTCAGGCTCGGCGTCGGTTCGCCGCGCGTGCGCCACAGCGAATAGGCGACGCCCGTCGTCAGGATCGCGGCGGTAATGCCCAGCGACACCACCGGCGGGATCTTGGCCAGCCCCAGCGCATCGGCGACGAAGATCTTCGACCCGATGAACACCAGCAGCACGGCGAGCGCGTACTTCAGATAATGGAAGCGGTCGACCAGCGCCGACAGCGCGAAATACAGCGCGCGCAGGCCCAGGATCGCGAAGATGTTCGACGTGTAGACGATGAACGGATCGGTCGTGATGGCAAAGATCGCCGGCACCGAATCGACCGCGAACACCAGATCGGCGAACTCGATCATCACCAGCGCCAGGAACAATGGTGTGGCATGGCGGACCATCGTCCCGGTCTTCGCATCGGCCTCCTGCACGAAGAACGCCGATCCGCGCAGGCCATCAGTTACGCGCAGATGCCGCTTCAGCCAGCCGAGCAGCGGCGAGCCCGCCACGTCATAGGGCGTATCGACCATCCGCCACATCTTGATGCCGGTAAAGATCAGGAAGGCGGCGAAGAGGTAGAGCACCCAGCCAAATTCCGACACGATCGTCGCACCCAGCGCGATCATGATCGCGCGCAGCACGATGACGCCGAGAATGCCCCAGAACAGCACCCGGTGCTGATAGACGCGCGGGATAGCGAAATAGGTGAAGATCATCGCGATGACGAAGACATTGTCCATCGCCAGGCTCTTTTCGACGACGAAGCCGGTGACGTAGTTGATCGCCGCCGTCTCGCCGAGCTGCCACCAGACAAAGCCGCTGAACGCCAGGCCCAGCACGATATAGAAGGCCGAGAGCATCAGGCTCTCCTTGACCCCGATCTCGCGCGCCTTGCGGTGCAGGACGCCAAGGTCGAGGGCAAGCAGCGCGGCGACCAGCCCCATAAAGGCAAGCCACATCCACACCGGCTTGCCCAGCCAGAGTAACGCCAGAAATTCCATGGTGTATCAGCCCCTGTTGGGTGCGGCGCTGTACGCGCCATCAGGGCGGCCCGACAT
>CAZWZP010000080.1:0-12600 GCA_964638925.1 uncultured Stakelama sp.
GCACGAAACCAAGCTGATCGTCGATCTGCTCTATGAAGGCGGTATCGCCAACATGCGCTATTCGATCTCGAACACCGCCGAATATGGTGACATCAAGACCGGCCCGCGCATCATCACCGCCGAGACCAAGGCCGAGATGAAGCGCGTCCTGGCCGACATCCAGTCGGGCCGCTTCGTCAAGGATTTCGTGCTCGACAACCGCGCCGGCCAGCCCGAGCTGAAGGCCAGCCGCAAGGCCGCCGCCGCCCATCCGATCGAAAAGGTCGGTGCCGAGCTGCGCGCGATGATGCCGTGGATCGGCGCGAACAAGCTGGTCGACAAGGAAAAGAACTGACCGAAAGCCCGGGGCGGGGTTGGATTCCCCGCCCCGCCTCCATAAAGCTGGAGCCATGCGCTCCGCTGCCCTGCCTTTCGCCGTCGCGCTCGCGCTGATCGCGGGCGGCTGTCAGGAACGGCGCCCGGACGATGTTCCGGTGGTCGTCAGCGCGATCGGCGGTCCTGCCACCCTGCGCGATCCTGCGCGTGGCCCGCTTGATTTCCCCGATCGCGTTCTGCTCGGCGCGACCGCCCAGGGGCTGGTCCGCTTTGACGCCAATGGCGGGATCGAGCCGGGGATCGCTGAGCGCTGGATCGTCGGCGACGAGGGCCGCAGCTATATCTTCCGATTGCGCGAGGCGGAATGGAGCGATGGCAAGCGGATCACCGCCGCCGATGTCGTCGCCAGCATTCGCGCGGCAATCGCCCCGCGCGCACAGTCCGCGATCGCCCCGTTCGTTGCGGTGATCGACGAGGTGGTCGAGATGACGCCGCAGGTGGTCGAGGTGCGGCTGAGACATCCCCGCCCGGACCTGCTCAAACTGTTCGCCCAGCCCGAATTTGCGATCGTGCGCCGCGGCGCGCTGGCCGGAACCGGGCCGTTCCGCGTCGTCGCGCCGGCCAGGGGTGCGCCGCTGCTGCGTCCCGCACCAGACCCCGCCCGAATGCCGGAAGAGCCTGCGGAGCCCGATCCGGCCAATGATGTGCGGCTCTATGGCGAACGCGCCGCGCTGGCGCTGGCACGCTTTGCAGCACGCGAGTCCGACCTGATCCTCGGCGGCACATTCCACGACTGGCCGCTCCTTGCCCATGCCCGGATCGCACCCGCGAACCTGCGGATCGACCCTGCAGTCGGACTGTTCGGACTGGCGATCGTGTCGGAGGAAGGCTTCACCGCCACCGCCACCAATCGCGAGGCGCTGGCAATGGCGATCGACCGCGACGCGCTTACCGCGCTGTTCCGGCCCGAATGGACGCCGGTCGAAACCTTGCTCCCGGCCCAGCTCGATTCCGCCGCGCCGCCCAAGGCACCCGACTGGTTCGCTGAGCCGCTGGAAAATCGCCGCCTGATCGCGCGCAACCGCGTCGCCGCCTGGCGCAGCAGCAATCCCGAGACACCGCCGACGATTCGCGTCGCGCTGATCCGCAGTCCCGGCGCGAAGCTGCTATGGAGCCGGATTGCCCGCGACCTGCGCGATATCGGTCTGCAACCGGTCCTGGTTGACGAGCGCGCGGACGCGGACCTGCGCCTGATCGACGCCGTCGCTCCCTATGATAGCGCCCGCTGGTTTTTGGTCACCGCGTGCCGCGTCTGCCCCAAGGATCTCGCCGCCATCATCGAAGCGGCGCGCGATGCCCCTACCCTGGCCGAGCGCGCACGCCGGATCACGGAAGCAGACCTCGCGCTGACTGCCGACAATCGCTATATCCCGATTGCACAACCGCTGCGTTGGTCGGTCGCGGCACTCAGACTTCGGGCATTCCAGCCCAATTCCAGAGCCTGGCACCCGCTGACCCATCTGCGCGCACCATAGGGAGAAGCGTTTTGGCCAAAGCGACTCGGATGCAACCCCTTCCCGGTGCCTTTCCCATCGGGCGCGATCCAGCGTCCGTACGCCAGCGGGTCACCGCGATCGAAAAGCTGCTCGAACGCAGCTTCACCATTCCCGGCACGCGCCAGACCGTCGGCCTTGATGCGTTGATCGGCCTGATCCCGGTCGGCGGCGACATCATCGGCGCGGTGATGGGCCTCTATATGATCTGGGAGGCGCGCAACATCGGCATGTCGCGCAGCGCGATGGTGCGCATGGTCGGCAATGTCGGGTTCGACTGGCTGATCGGCCTGATTCCGGGCGTCGGCGATGTCGCCGACTTTTTCTACCGATCGAACTCGCGCAACCTGAGGATCATCAAGCGGCACCTCGACAAGCATCACCCGGCAACGGCGACGGTCGACCGGTAAGGCCGGTCAGGCAAGCGGAGGCGGCGGAACGCTACCATCGCTTGCACGAAACCAAGCGGCGGCATCGGGGCGGAACAGCATCCACACGGCCACCGCAGTCAGCGCAAAGGTCACGACGTTCAGCACAACCGGCAGCAATCCGGTCGTCGCGAAGCCGGAGAGCGTAAAGGGCAGACCCACAGCCGACAGGCCGAAGAACGCGACGATGATCCACTTCGTCACCTCGCTCGCCTTGCGCGCGGTGAAGTACCAGAGCAGCAGCGAAAGGCAGAGACCGAACAGCGTGAAACCGATCAGCATCGGCTTGCCCAGCGGCAACATCTCCGGTGCCTGCGCGAAACCCGCTTCGATCGCGCGAACCTGCTTCTCCCAGCCCAGCGCGGTGTTGAGTCCCCATACAAGGATCGACGCGAGATAGGCCTGCTCGAACCGGACGATCGACTGCGGTCGCATGGAATTGCCTCTCCTGAATTCAGCAAAATGCTAGGCGTCAGGCGGGGGCGAAGTCCAGCCCGATATCGGCGGCCGGTGCCGATTGGGTGAGCCGCCCGACGCTGACATAGGTCACCCCGCTCGCCGCAATTGCCGCGATCGTGTCGAGCCGCACCCCGCCCGACGCCTCGGTCGGCACCCGCCCCGCGACCAGCACCACCGCTTCGCGCAGCAGCTCCGGCCCCATATTGTCGAGCAGTAGATGCGTCGCCCCTGCGCCCAGCGCCGGCTCGATCTGGTCGATTCGGTCCACCTCGACGATGATCTCGCCGATACCGGCACGCACCGCTCGCGCCACCGCTTCCTCGACCGATCCCGCGACGGCGACATGGTTGTCCTTGATCATCGCCGCATCCCACAGGCCCATGCGATGGTTCTTCGCGCCGCCCATCCGCGTCGCATATTTCTCAAGCCGGCGCAGACCGGGGATCGTCTTGCGCGTGTCGAGCAACGTTGCCCCGCTTCCGGCCATCGCGTCGACATAGGCGCGGGTCATCGTCGCGATGCCCGACAGATGCTGGACCGTGTTGAGCGCCGAGCGTTCGGCGGTGAGCAGCGCGCGGGCATTGCCGCGCAGCCGCATCAGGTCGCTTCCTGCAGCCACCGCCTGCCCCTCGACGGCGAGCAGTTCGATTACCACCTCTGGGTCGAGCGCACGAAAAAAGGCGGCAGCAATCGGCAACCCCGCAGCGATTACGGCGTCGCGGCTGTCCATCACGCCGTCGAACACCGCGTCTGCCGGGATCACCGCGTTTGCCGTGACATCGCCCGACCCGACATCTTCAGCCAGCGTGGCGGCGACAAAGGCGTCGAGATCGAACCCGTCGAGTTGAAAGGCGGTCATGGCAGCTCCTGAACCCTGTTCCCCGCCGCCTACCGCCCTCCCCTATCCGGGGCAATGTCCGACGCATTGCGGCGAACCCGTTGTCATGGGGGAAGGCCGCCCCTATGTCCCAACGACACAATTTTTGGGGTGACGCAGCATGACAACCTTTGATGATCGCGAACGCGCGTTCGAGGCGAAATATGCCCGGGACGAGGAAATGGCGTTCCGCGTGACCGCGCGCCGTAACCGGCTGCTCGGCCAGTGGGCAGCGGCCAAGATGGCGCTGACCCCCGAGGAAACCGATGCCTATGCCAAGGCAGTGGTTCAGGCCGATTTCGAGGAATCGGGCGATGACGACGTGATCCGCAAGCTGCTCGGCGACCTGACCGCCGCTGGCATCGAGATCGACGGCACCGATGTGCGCAAGGCGGTCGAAGAAATGACCATCGAAGCGCGCCGCCAGCTGATGGAAGCGCAGTAATCATGCCGATGGCGGCAAGCGAGATCGAGGCGCTGATCCGCGCCGGTATCCCCGATGCGGCGGTCGAGATCACCGACCTTGCGGGGGACGGCGATCACTATGCCGCGCGCGTGACCAGCGAGAGTTTCCGGGGGCTGCCGCGTATCCGGCAGCATCAGGCAGTATATGCCGCGCTCGGCGGTCGGATGGGCGGCGTGCTCCACGCGCTTCAGCTGACCACCGCAGTTCCGGCAGGGAGCGAATGACCATGACCGACGATACCAACGCCCGCCTCCAATCCCTTGTCGACTCGAACGCCGTGCTGCTGTTCATGAAGGGCACGCCGCTGTTTCCCCAGTGCGGTTTTTCCAACCGCGCGGTTTCGATCCTCAATCACCTCGGCGTCGAATTCGAAAGCATCGACGTGCTGCAGGATCAGGAAGTGCGCCAGGGCATCAAGGCGTTTTCCGACTGGCCGACCATCCCCCAGCTTTATGTGAAGGGGGAGTTCATCGGCGGATCGGATATCATGATGGAAATGTATGAGAGCGGCGAGCTCGCGCAACTTCTCGAAGAGAAGGGCGTGACCGCCGCCTGAGCGCCGCCCCGCACCGGTTCAAGTTCCACCCTCCAGAACGGGAAGGGGCGGATGGCCCGAAAGCCACCCGCCCCTGAAGCGTCACACACGAGGGTGAACACATATGCTCAAAGTGTTGCACCCCGCGTGCCAGTTCAGGTGAAGCGCGGACTTCCGCGGCGGACGACGGTTAACGGGAATTAGCCTTTCGCGAAGCTGTCAGATTTTCCGACAGCCCTGCCCACCTTCACCGCTACCTGACAATCATTCATCGTCCGTTCAGGCCATTGACTACAGATGTGATCGTAACGATTACACCCGTAGTCAAAGAGGGACACGATGACCGAGCGAATCAGCGATGCCGAGCACGCCGTGATGGAAGTGCTCTGGGACGAGTCGCCGCTCGCGGCGCAGGATGTGGTTGAGCGGGTCGCGCCAGAGCGCGGCTGGAGCGCCAACACCGTCAAGACCCTGCTCGGGCGGTTGCTCGCGAAGAATGTGATCGCCGCCGATGAGGATGGCCGACGCTATCAGTATCGACCGCTGGTGGCGCGTGGCGACTATGTCGAAGGCGAATCGCGCCGCCTGATCGACCGGCTGTTCGGGGGCAAGCTGACCCCGCTGGTCGCGCACCTCGCCGAGCGTGACGCGCTGACCGATCAGGATATTGCCGAGATCGAAGCTCTGTTGAAGGAGATCAAGCAATGATCGCCTGGCTGATCGAAACCTGCATCGCCACCACGTTGCTGATGCTGCTGGTCCTCGCGCTGCGCAAGCCGGTGCGCGAACAGTTCGGTCCCAACATCGCCTATGCGCTGTGGCTGTTGCCCGTACTGCGGCTGCTGATGCCGCCATTGCCGGGCGCGTGGAGTTTCACCGATCTGATCACGCCGCTGACGTCCAGTGCCGAGCAGGCTCCCGGGGTCACGTTCGGGGTCCTCAACGTCGATGCCGCGCCGCCGGCGGTGATCGACCAAGCACTGCTCCAGGCGCAGGTCGATCTGGCCGGGCATCGGGCCGATCTGGCGCTGGTGCCGCCGACCACGGTGGCCGATGGTCCGAACATCGCGATACTGCTGATCGGGCTATGGGCGATCGGCGCGCTGATCTTCATCGGCTATCATCTGATCGCGCATAGCCGCTTCTGCGCCAATCTGATGCGTAAGGCCGAAGTCCGCCGCACCGTTGCCGATGGCCGCGTCCATGTCATCGAAACCGATGCCGCGACCGGCCCGCTCGCCTTTGGCATCTGGCGCAAATATGTGGCGTTCCCGCGCGATTTCGCGGAGCGTTACGACCCGGTCGAGCGCAACCTCGCGCTCGCCCATGAACTCGGGCACCACCTTCGCGGTGACCTGATCGCCAACTGGATCGCGCTGGTCGTGCTCGCGCTCCATTGGTTCAACCCGGTCGCATGGCGGGCGTTCCGCGCCTTCCGTGCCGACCAGGAACTGGCCTGCGACGCCCTTGTGCTCTCAGGCCGCGCACCGGCGCTGCGCCATGCCTATGGCCGCGCCATCGTCAAGTCCGCGCATGGGGGTGCGGTCTCGGCAGCATGTCACCTACACACTGTCAATGAACTCAAGGGGAGGCTCAAAATGCTCTCGAAACACAATCCCAAATCACGTGCCCGGATCACTGCGGGCGTCACCGGCGCGGTCGCGCTGACCCTCACCGGCCTCGCGCTCACCGCCTCTGGCGCTGGCGCCGCGGTGACCCAGTCCGATCCGCCTGCCGCCCCGGCAGCGCCCGCTGCACCTGTGGCTCCCGCCGCGATCGCTGCAGTCCAGGCACCCGATGCGCCTGCTGCGCCGGAAGCCCCAGAGGCTACCAAGGAAAAGCGCGTCCACCGCATCGTGATGGTCGAACGCAAGGGCGACAAAGACGGCAAGGATGGCAAGACCGAGACCCGCGTGATCCGCATGAAAGGTGACGGCAAGGATTTCGTGTGGACCGGTGACATGAAGATGGACGTCGACGTGAAGTCGATGAAGTGCGGCGGATCGAAGGACGACGAGATCAAGGTCGAGACCCGCGACGGCGACAAGCGCAAGATCGTGATCTGCACCGACCGCATCGAGATGCGCGCCGACGCTGCGTCCGCCAAGGCCAAGGGTGCAGAGGCGCTCGCCCGCCGTGCGCAGGTGATGGCGATCGCCAGCGCCGACATGGGCAAGCGTCACGCGATGATGGGCCTCAAAATGGCCCGCAGCTCGATCGAGGCGCAGACCGAGCTTAGCGCCGAGCAGAAGGCCGCTGCGCTCAAGGGCATCGACGACGCGATCCGCGAGCTGGAATCCGCCGACAAGAAATAAGCGCGAAGCGGACCACCGCGCGGCAGCCCATCGCCGCACAGTGGCTCCACCAGGGCCGGCCGCGACCCCCTTCACGCGGCCGGCCCGTTCGTGTGCGCACAACCCTTGGGGTTGTGCGCATCGCGATGAACCGCCATTTCTGGCCCATGGATCAGGCAATGACCGGCGTGGCGATACAGCTCGAACCGCTGGTGGCGCGCGTTCTCGCGGCGAACCCCTCCCCCTTTACCTACACCGGCACGCAGACCTATCTGGTCGGCACCACCGACCTCGCCGTGATTGACCCCGGACCCGACCTGCCCGAACATCTCGACGCGCTGGTCGCCGCGATCGCCGGTCGCACGGTCCGCGCGATCCTGTGCACCCACACCCATCGCGACCACAGCCCGGCCAGCCGCCCGCTCGCCGCGGCAACCGGCGCGCCGATCATCGGCTGTGCCCCGCTCGCGCTCGACGATGACGGGCCACGTTCCGACGCCGCGTTCGACCGCGACTATGCGCCCGACCACGTTCTCACCGACGGCGAGCGCATTGCGGGAACGGGCTGGACGATCGAGGCGGTCGCGACCCCCGGCCACACCTCCAACCACCTGTGCTTCGCGCTGATCGAGAGCGGCGCGCTGTTCACCGGCGATCACATCATGGGCTGGTCGACCAGCGTCGTCGCGCCGCCCGATGGCGATATGGGCGCGTATATGGCCAGCCTCGACAAGCTGCTCAGGCGTGACGACCGCGTCTATTATCCCGCGCACGGTCCGGAGGTCACCACGCCCCAGCGTCTGGCGCGCGGGATGATCGGCCATCGCAAGCAGCGCGAGGGCCAGATCCTGCGCCTGATCGACCAACGCATCGGCGCGATTCCGGATATGGTCGCGCGCATGTATGTCGGACTCGACCCGCGCCTCACCGGTGCCGCCGGTCGATCGGTGCTGGCGCATCTGATCGACCTCAACAATCGCGGCATCGTCCGTGCGGAAGGAGAGCTATGGACCAGAGCGGCGTAAAGCAGCGCAGCGGGCTCGCCCAAGGCTGCATCGTCGCGCTCGCCATGGTGCTGGCGATGGCGCTGGCGGTCGGCGCAACGCTCTATTTCGTCGGGCGCAGCGCGTTCGACCGGCTGACCGGCGGCCCCGATCCGGTGACGGTGGCCAGCGCCAGCCTTCAGGGGCTGCGCGAGCAGAATCGCCTGGCCGCCTTTGCCGCGCGCTATGTCGCCGTCGTTACCACGACCCAGACCCGGATGGGCTTTACCGCGCAAAAGACGATGATCATGCCCGGCTCGGTCCGCTACGAAGTCGATCTCGGCAAGCTCAACCAGCGCGACGTCATCTGGGATCCGGCCACAAAGAAGCTCAGCATCGCCCTCCCCCCGCTCGAAGTCGTCGGACCAGAGGTCGATCTCAACAATATCCGCGAATATGGCGAAGGCGGCGTGCTGATGACGCTGACCGACAGCGAGGAGCGGCTCGACGCCGCCAACCGCGCCGCCGGACAAAAGGAACTGGTGCGTCAGGCACGCGAGGCGACGCCGATGCGCCTGGCCCGCGACGCCACCCGCCGCGCAGTCGAACGCAGCTTTGCGATGCCGCTGCGCGCCACCGGCATGGATGTGACCGTCGAAGCGCTGTTCCCCGACGAGCGCAGCTCCACCGACCGCGAGCGTTGGGACGTGTCCAAATCGATCGAACAGGTTCTCCGCGAGCGGGCGGAGCGTGAGGCGCCGAAGAAGTAACCGCGTCTCCCGGCGGGCGCCGCAATTGGCCGGATATGGGCGCAACCGCGACATTCGCTTTCATCGGGCGATGTGATACGTGTCGCCCCCGCAACGATCTGCGGGGGACAAGATGGCAACGATCGTCGAGGGCCGGACTGGCGCGCGTGTGCGCGATGCACGTTTTTTCGAGATCAGCGCACTTCTCATGGCGCTGGTTCTGGTGGCAGGCTTCAGCCTTCATCTTGCGATGGGGCGGTCGTCATTCGGCGCGCCGACCTTTGTGCATGTTCATGGCATCATCTTTTTCGGCTGGGTGGTGCTGTATGTCGCCCAGACCTTTTTCGCGACGCGTGGGTCGCTGGACCTGCACCGCCGGCTCGGCTGGCTCGCGGCTGGCTGGGTCGCGGCGATGGTGGTCGCCGGGTTTGCCGTCATCATCTGGCGAATTCAGGCGGCGCAGGCGCCCTTCTTCTTTCAACCGCAGCATTTCCTGATCGCCAATCCGTTGGTCGTGCTGCTGTTCGCCGGCCTGACCAGTGCCGCCGTCGCGATGCGCAAGCGCACCGATTGGCACCGCCGCCTGCATCTGTGCGCAATGGCGGCGCTGCTCGGCCCCGGCTTCGGACGGCTGCTCCCGATGCCGCTGATGATCCCGTGGTCGTATCAGATCGCAATGGTCTGCGGCCTCATGTTTCCGGTCGCCGGGATGATCCGCGACCTGCTCCGCACAGGACGCGTCCATCGCGCGTGGCTTTGGGGGACCGGAACGATCCTGGCGGTGATGGCCGGGACTGAGGCGATCGTCTACTCGCCGGTCGGCGACGCGATCTACGCCTGGGTAACAGCGGGCACTCCCGGCGCGGCGGTCGCGCCACTTGAGTTCGGGCCGATGCCGCCAATGGGTTGAACCGGAACCCCGACAAGGCCATGTGAGCCCTCGAATCAGAGGGCACCACGATGAACGCACGCACCGACCTGTCCGGCATCGACATCCGCGCCGAGATCGACCGCCTGCGCAAGGAGCGCAACGCGGTCATCCTCGCACATTACTACCAGAAGTCGGAGATTCAGGACCTCGCCGATTTCGTCGGCGACAGCCTTGAACTCAGCCGCAAGGCGGCGGAGACCGATGCCGAGGTGATCGCGTTCTGCGGCGTGCGCTTCATGGCCGAAACCGCGAAGATCCTGTCGCCCGAAAAGACCGTGATCCTTCCCGACATGAACGCCGGGTGCAGCCTCGAGGACAGCTGCCCGCCCGACCAGTTCGCGGCGTTCCGCGCGCAGCACCCCGACCATATCGCGCTGACCTATATCAACTGCTCGGTCGAGGTGAAGGCGCTCAGCGACATCATCGTCACCAGCTCGTCGGCAGAAAAGATCCTCAGCCAGATCCCGCCCGAGCAGAAGATCATCTTCGGCCCCGACAAGCATCTCGGCGGCTATATCAACCGCAAGATGGGCCGCGACATGCTGCTCTGGCCGGGCGTGTGCATCGTGCATGAGGCGTTCAGCGAAACCGAGCTGCTCAAGCTCAAGGCACAGCACCCGAACGCCCCCGTCGCGGCGCACCCCGAATGCCCGCCGCATGTGCTGGACCATGCCGATTATGTCGGATCGACCAGCGGCATCCTGCAATTCGCCAAGGACTTCGACGGCGACACGCTGATCGTCGCGACCGAGCCGCACATCATCCACCAGATGGAAAAGGCGGTGCCGGAAAAGACCTTCATCGGTGCGCCCGGTGCGGACGGAAACTGCAACTGCAACATCTGCCCCTACATGGCGCTCAACACGCTGGAAAAGCTCTACGTGGCGCTGCGCGACCTCGAACCGCGGATCGAGATTGCCGAGGATATCCGGCTCAAGGCCAAGACGAGCCTAGACCGGATGCTGGCCATGGCGAGCGGCACAGTGGGCTTGGGCGACCTGGGGCCGCTGCGCGTGACGGGGGATTGAGGGCAAGCGCTACTGTGGTAGGATAGCGATATGACTGCGCAGGACGTCCTTCAGTCGCCGCACAAATACCGGCTCCGCGTCGCGGACTATCTCGCCCTCGCAGAATCCGGGGCGTTCGACGGGATGTGCACTGAGTTGATCGAGGGGGATGTCATTGTGATGAGTCCGGAATTCCGGCCGCATTGGTATGTGAAATCCGAACTCGCCTACCAACTCCGCAAATCGCTTGAACAATCTGGCAGCAGCCTGTTTTCCGGAGAGGAAGGCAGTGTGGCGCTATCCGAAAATGATATGCCGCGCCCGGACATCATCGTGACAGATGAACCGCGCGGTGAAGGTCCGATCCCGCTAGTCTCGGTCCGGTTGCTGGCGGAAGTGTCGAGCACCACGTCTGCTACGGACAAGGGCACGAAAGCCGATCTTTACGCCCGGCACCAAATCCCGGAATATTGGGTCATCGACGTCAAGGAACGGGGGATCTACCAGCTGTGGTCGCCCATCGACGGCAGCTACGCCGAGCAGCGCGAGATTGCTTTTGGTTCGGCAATCACCGCCGCGACCATCCCCGGACTCACGGTCGAAACCGCAACCCTCTGACCCTCCTCACCGCCAGTCGCGGTGGACCGTCAGCGCGGGCGAGTAGAAGTTCACATATTGTGCCATGCGCGGCCGGTTCGACCGGTTCGGGCTGGCGCCGTGCGGCAGGTCCTGGCGCCAGATCACCAGATCCCCCGCCCCCGCCGCGATTGGCACTGCCTGCGGGTCTAGATGCACCATGCGCGGGTCGGTATCGCCAATCTCCTCCAGCCACGCATCGAGCCCATGGTGGAAGCCGGGGAGCAACGCAAACGCCCCCTGATCCGCCGCCGTGTCGGTGAGATACAGGATGCCCTGGGTCGCGAACGGGATCGGCGGCGCCAGGCTGACGTCCCAGTGCATTTTCGGGCCCTGGAACGGCCGGCCCTGTGTCTCGGGCGGATTGAAGCTCATCCGGTCGACGATGCACCACAGGTCGCTGGTGCCCCATAGCTGCGCGAACGCCTTGTGGACGCGCGGCGAGCGGCGCGCGATCTCCAGCGCCGGGTCCTGAAAATGCTGGACCATGATGCCGTTGAGGTTGTGGCCGTACCAGCTCTCCGGCCGCGCCGGATCGGCATCCAGCAACCGCCACAGCAACGCCTCCACCTGCGCCGCCTCATCGCGCGAAATCGCGCCACGTAGCATAACCCACCCCTCACGCTCCCAATGCGCCAGGTCCTCGGCATCCAGCACGTCGGGCATCGCGTCGATCGCATCGAGCCGCGCCTGAACCTCCGCCGGCAGCGGCGCGCCGTCCAGCGTCGCGTGATAGCGCGCCACGGTCAGCGGATCGGGCCGCCCCGCCGTTGCGATCACCCAATCCTCAAACGCATCCAGCTCGGGCCGCTCCCACCCCAGATACTGGATCACCTGCTCCAGCCCCAGCCCAAGCGTGTCGATCAGCATCCGCTCGCTCTGGTCACGCCGCACCACGCGCGGCGCGCGAAACGTCAGCTCCGCCCACAGCGTCTCGAAACCACGGATATCGCGGAGGGAATCCAATGCCTGCATCGCCGCCACCATTCCGGCAACGGCGATGCAGGTCAACGGGTCAGGATCAACGCGTCAGCTTCTTATACGCCAACCGCGTCGGACGATCCGCAGCATCGCCCAGACGACGGCGCTTGTCCTCTTCATACGCCTCGAAATTGCCCTCGAACCATTCGACGTGCGAATTGCCTTCGAACGCGAGAATGTGCGTGGCGAGACGGTCGAGGAAGAAACGGTCGTGGCTGATGACCACGGCGCAGCCCGCGAAATTCTCGATCGCTTCTTCCAGTGCGCCCAGCGTTTCGACGTCGAGGTCATTGGTCGGTTCGTCGAGCAGCAGCACGTTGCCGCCCTTTTTCAGCATCTTGGCGATGTTGACGCGGTTCCGCTCACCACCCGACAGCTTGCCGACA
>CAZWZP010000081.1:0-12456 GCA_964638925.1 uncultured Stakelama sp.
TGGGGTCGGGGGTTCAAGTCCCTCCTCCGCTACCATTCATCCCCCCGCATCGCGGATCGTCTCCATCGCCACGAAGGTCGATGTGCTCGCCACGTGCGGCAGGCTGGAGATGCGTTCGCCCAGCACTTCGCGATAGCGCCGGATGTCGGCGGTGCGCACCTTGAGCAGATAGTCGAAGCTGCTGGCGATCATGTGGCATTCCTCGACCTCCGGGATTTTGAGGACGGCCTGTCGGAATGCCTCCAGCGCATCCTCGCGCGTGTCGGACAGCTTGACCTCGGTGAAGGCGATATGGTCGAGGCCGAGCCGGGCGGGATCGACGATCGCGCGGAAGCCGCGGATGACGCCGCTGGCGAGCAGGCGCTTGACGCGTACCTGGCAGGGCGTTTTGGACAGGCCGACGCGGGCGGCGAGGTCGGTGATCGAGATGCGGCCATCGACCCGCAAAATCTCGACGATCTTGCGGTCGAACGGGTCGAGATCGCTGTGTTCGAGGGTGTGCGCGCGCATTTTGCCTGTCAATCCGCCAAAATGAAGGCGAAACGCCAAGCATGGCGCGTCTCATAAGTCAATTTGCCGCACCACTCTTTGATAGACTGGTCGCATGACCCAACCCTTTGCCGACTTCGCTCCGCCGATCCGCCCCGCCACCCCGCTGCGCGCGGCGATCACCGCCGCCTATCGTCGGCCCGAGCCCGAGTGCCTTGCCCCGCTGATTGAAGCGGCGACGCTGCCCACCGGCGTGCGGGAAGCGGCGAAGGCGACCGCGACTGGCCTGATCACCGCACTGCGCGCCAAGCACAAGGGCACCGGGGTCGAGGGGCTGGTGCAGGAATATGCGCTGTCGAGCCAGGAGGGCGTGGCGCTGATGTGCCTGGCCGAAGCCCTGCTGCGCATCCCCGATGCGGCGACGCGCGATGCACTGATCCGCGACAAGATTTCGGATGGCGACTGGAAGAGCCATGTCGGCGACGGCCGCTCGCTGTTCGTGAACGCCGCGACCTGGGGGCTGGTGGTGACCGGCAAGCTGACCGGGAGCGTCAATGATGCGGGCCTTGCCGCCGCGCTCACCCGCCTGATCGCGCGCGCGGGCGAGCCGGTGATCCGGCGCGGCGTCGACATGGCGATGCGGATGATGGGCGAGCAGTTCGTGACCGGCGAGACCATCGCCGAGGCGCTCAAGCGCGCGCGCCCGCTGGAGGCACGCGGGTTCCAGTACAGCTATGACATGTTGGGCGAAGCGGCGACGACGATGGCCGATGCCGACCGCTATTATCGCGATTACGAGAATGCGGTGAACGCGATCGGCGCGGCGTCGGCGGGACGTGGCGTGGTCGGGGGGCCTGGCATTTCGATCAAGCTGTCGGCGCTGCATCCGCGCTATGCCCGCGCGCAGGCCGAGCGGGTGATGGGCGAGTTGTTGCCGCGCGTGAAGGCGCTGGCGGTGCTGGCGAAATCCTATGACATCGGCTTCAACATCGATGCGGAGGAGGCCGACCGGCTCGAACTGTCGCTCGACTTGCTTGAGAGCCTTGCGCTCGACCCTGATCTGGCGGGCTGGGACGGCCTGGGCTTCGTGGTGCAGGCCTATGGCAAGCGCTGCCCGTTCGTGATCGACTGGATCATCGACCTCGCCCGGCGCGCGGAACGGCGGATCATGGTGCCGCTGGTCAAGGGTGCCTATTGGGACGCGGAGATCAAGCGGGCGCAGGTGGACGGGCTGGCCGACTTCCCGGTCTATACCCGCAAGGTCCATACCGATGTCGCGTACATCGCCTGCGCGAAGAAGCTGCTCGCGGCCAAGGCCCATGTCTTCCCGCAATTCGCGACGCATAATGCGCAGTCACTGGCGACGATCTACCAGCTTGCCGGGCCGGACTTCAGCATTGGCGATTACGAGTTCCAGTGCCTGCACGGCATGGGCGAGCCGCTGTATGACGAGGTGGTCGGGAGCGACCAGTTGAACCGGCCGTGCCGCATCTACGCGCCGGTTGGCACGCACGAGACGTTGCTGGCCTATCTCGTCCGGCGGTTGCTCGAGAACGGGGCCAATTCCAGCTTCGTCAACCGCATCGCCAATCCCGAAGTGTCGATCGCCGAGCTGGTGACCGACCCGGTCGAGGTCGTGACCGCGATGGACGCGCCGGGAAGCAAGCACCCGATCATCGCGCTGCCCCGCGACCTCTATGGAGCGCGGGTCAATTCGGCGGGGATCGACCTGTCGGACGAGACCGCGCTGGCCGCGCTCGGCGATGCACTTCGGGAGAGCGCGACAATCGGCTGGCTCGCCCAGCCTGCGAGCGGTGAGGGCAAGTCGCGCCCGGTGGCGAACCCCGCCGATGCCCTCGATATCGTCGGGACGGTGGTCGAGATGAGTGAGGCGGCCGCAGTAGGCGCGGTCGAGACGGCGCAGGCTGCCGCTGCCAGCTGGGCCGCCGTGCCGGTCGCCGAACGTGCCGCCTGCCTCGACCGCGCCGCCGGCCTCATGGAGTCGCGGATGCAGCTGCTGATGGGGCTGATCATGCGTGAGGCGGGCAAGTCCGCGCCCAACGCGATCGCCGAGGTGCGTGAGGCGGTCGATTTCCTGCGCTACTATGCGCAGCAGGCGCGCGCGACGCTGGGTGCCGCGCATATGCCGCTCGGCCCCGTCACCTGCATCAGCCCGTGGAATTTCCCGCTGGCAATCTTCATCGGTCAGGTTGCGGCGGCGCTGGTGACGGGCAACCCGGTGCTGGCCAAGCCGGCCGAGGAAACCCCGCTGATCGCCGCGCAGGGCATAGCGATCCTCAACGCGGCGGGGGTTCCGGCCGATGTGGTCCAGCTGGTTCCCGGCGATGGCCAGATCGGCGCTGCGCTGGTCGGTGCGGCGGGCACGCAGGGGGTGATGTTCACCGGTTCGACCGAGGTCGCCCGGATCATCCAGCGCCAGCTCGCCACGCGCCTTGCCAGCGACGGTACGCCGATCCCGTTCATCGCCGAAACCGGCGGGCAGAATGCGATGATCGTCGACAGCTCGGCGCTGGCCGAACAGGTCGTCGCCGATGTCATCGCCTCGGCCTTCGACAGCGCGGGGCAGCGCTGCTCGGCGCTGCGCGTGCTGTGCCTGCAGGAGGATGTCGCCGACCGCATTCTGGCGATGCTGAAGGGCGCGCTGCATGAGTTGTCGATCGGCCGCACCGATCGCCTCGCGACCGATATCGGCCCGGTGATCAGCGCCGATGCGCAGATCAACATCAACAGCCATATCGAAAAAATGCGCCGGATGGGCCGCCGCGTCGAACAGATCGAGCTGGCGGGTGAGACGGGGCAGGGGACGTTCGTGCCGCCGACGATCATCGAGATCGATGCGATTGCCGATCTGCAGCGCGAAGTGTTCGGCCCTGTCCTGCACGTCATGCGCTACCAGCGCCGCGATCTCGATCGGGTAATCGATGCGATCAACGCGACCGGCTATGGCCTGACCTTTGGCCTGCACACCCGGCTGGACGAGACGGTCGAGCATGTCACACAGCGGGTCGAGGCGGGCAATCTCTACATCAACCGCAACATCATCGGCGCGGTCGTCGGGGTGCAGCCATTTGGCGGGCGCGGGCTTTCGGGCACCGGGCCGAAGGCGGGCGGGCCGCTGTATCTCGGGCGGCTGGTCAAGGCACCGACCGTGCCGGCGGACCTGGCCTCGTCGGCGTCCGATCCGGCGCTGCGCGATTTCGCCTTGTGGCTGGGCGAGGGCGGCGATTGCGCGCGTGAAGCGGGCGAGGCGTCGTTGCTCGGCGCGCAGCTGGATCTGCCCGGGCCGGTGGGCGAGACCAACCGCTACACCATTCACCCGCGCGGGCGCATCCTGCTGCTGCCGCAAAGCCGTGAGGGGCTGGTCGAACAGCTGTGTGCGGTGCTGGCGACGGGCAACCGCGCGGTGATCGGCAATGCGACTTTGCGCGACGCGCTGGCGGGGCTGCCTGAGCGGGTGGCGCAACGGATCGACTGGGTGGCCGACTGGCGCAAGGCGGGGCCGTTCAGCGGTGCCCTGATCGAGGGCAATGGCCCGACCCGGCTGGCGGCGCTGGCGGATATCGCGGCGCTGCCCGGCCCGATCGTGCTGGCGCAGGCGGGGACGCCACGGCTCGACTGGCTGGTGGAGGAGGTCTCGACCTCGATCAACACGACTGCGGCGGGCGGCAATGCCAGCCTGATGGCGATGGCTTAGCGTTCGGCGAGCGCGAATACTGGCTGCCACGCCGGATCGTCGAAGATCGTCGCGCCGAAGAACGCCGCACCCGCCTGTGTCAGGTGGATGCGGTCGGCGGACAGGATCTGCCCCTGCGCGTCGAACACCGGCAGGCCACGATGCCGCCGCTGCATGATCGCGAGCAGGTCGACATAATGGTCCGGTGGCGCAATCCGCGCATAGGCGGCGTTGGCGGCGATGGTTTCGGGGAGCAGCGCCGCGCGTGAGGCGGGGCGATCGGCAGCGGGCACGTGCAGCCACGCATTGAGGTTGTAGCCGAAATGCTTGGGGCCGATCAGCAGCCATGCCTTGCCCGCGAGGATCGCGTCGCGTTGATCCGGGGGCGTCTTGCATCGCCCCGGAGGCGAGGTTGAGGCGACGAACAGGATCGCGTCGGCGCGCGCGACCAGCAGCTTCGGGGTGCCATTGAGGCGCGCCAGCGAACAGAGATGGAGGTCGGGGCGATAGACGATCTCGAACCGTGCGAACCGTCCGCTTTCGACCAGCATATTGACCATGTCGCGCGCCGTGCTGTTGCCGACCACCAGCAGATTGGGCCGCGCCGGATCGTCGAACCGGTCCTTCTGAAAGCGGAAAGCCGCGTTGTTATACGCCGCATAGTCGCCCGCATCGAGGCCCATGCCCGGCGCGCGATGCGGTAGTCCCGAGGCGAGATGCACCGTCAGCCCAGCCGCAACGATTAAAGCTGTGGCGATGCCGGCAGCGGCGGCAAAGGGTCGCAGCGTCCAGCGCCGCGCATCGCGAAACGGCTGCTCGATCCAGCGCCAGCTCGCATAGCCGACCACCAGTGTTGCGAGCGTGAGCGCTGTCATAAGCCATGGCCCCGGCGGCGTCAGGCTTGCCGCGCGGGCAAAGGCGAACAGGGGCTGGTGCCACAGGTAAATGCTGTAGCTCGCCAGCCCGACCAGCACGAGCGGGGACCAGCCAAGCAGGCGCGGCGCAGGCCCGCCCGCCGGGCCGTAGAGCAGGATCAACGCCGTCCCCAGGCACGGCAGCAGCGCACGCCAGCCGGGGTAGGGGGCTGTCTCGTCGATCAGCAACATCGCCGCGACGATCAGCGCCAGCCCAGTGACCGCCAGTACCTGCGCCACGCGCTCCGGCAACTGCATTTGAGTCGTCCGATTTGCGACGAGCGCGCCCAGCAGCAGCTCCCAGGCGCGGGTGTGGATCAGGTAGAAGGAGGCATCGGGATATCGCGCGCTGAGCCCCACGCTCAACGCGAAACTGACCGCAACCCCGGCCACCAGCATGGCCCCGAACCATCTGGGTCTCCACCGCAACACCAGCAGCGCGGCGAGCGGATAGGCGATGTAGAATTGCTCCTCGACCCCCAGGCTCCATGTGTGGAGCAGCGGCTTGAACGCGGAGGCGAGATCCCAATAGCCGCTGGTCAGCGTCAGCAGAACGTTGTTGCCGAAGAGCATCGTCGCAACCGCGCTCTGCGCCAGATTTTCGAAATCGTCGGGGAGCAGCAGGAGATAGCCGGCGACCAGCGAGACCGCGACCACCGCGATCAGCGCGGGCAGGATGCGGCGTGCGCGGCGCTCCCAGAAATGCGCCAGCGTGAAGCTGCCGTCCGCCACGCCATCGGTGATGATGCGAGAGATCAGGAACCCGCTGATGACGAAGAATATATCGACCCCGACAAACCCGCCGGGCAAGGCGCTTAGCCCCGCATGGTTGAGCACCACCCCCAGCACCGCGACCGCGCGAAGCCCGTCGATATCGTTCCTGCGCTCCACGAGCTGTCTGGGCCTTCCGGTTCGCGTCGATGATCGGGCGTGTCGCACATGGCCCGGCATGACGGCACTCGGCAAGCCCGGCTTTGCAGCGCCCCAATCGCTTTGTGTTGGCCATCGTCGCCGCCGCTGCTAGCCGCACTGCAAAATGCGGGAGCGAAAGATGCAGTTCGATATCGTGATCGTGGGCGCAGGGCATGGCGGGGCGCAGGCGGCGATTGCGCTGCGCCAGGCCAAGTTCGAAGGGACGATCGCGATGATCGGCGATGAACCCGAGCTGCCCTATGAACGCCCGCCGCTGTCCAAGGAGTATTTTTCGGGCGAGAAGGCGTTCGAACGGATCCTGATCCGCCCCGCTGCCTTCTGGGCCGAGCGAAATGTCGAGATGCTGCTGAACCGCCGCGTGGTTGCGGTCGATCCGGTCGCGCACAGCGTCACCACTGCCAATGGCGCGACAATTGGCTATGGCCAGCTGATCTGGGCGGCGGGTGGAGCGCCGCGCCGGATCGGCTGCGAAGGAAATGACCTGATCGGCGTCCACACCGTCCGCACGCGTGCCGATGCTGACCGGATGCTCGCCGAGCTGGACGGCGTCGAGCAGGCGGTGGTGATCGGCGGTGGCTATATCGGGCTGGAGGCGGCGGCGGTACTCGCCAAGTTCGGCAAGAAGGTCGTGCTGCTCGAAGCGCTCGACCGGGTGCTGGCGCGGGTCGCGGGCGAGCCGCTGTCGCGCTTCTATGAAGCCGAGCATCGCGCCCATGGCGTCGACGTGCGCCTGAACGCAGCGGTCGAGTGTATCGAGGGTGAGGGCCGGGTGAGCGGCGTGCGGATGCAGGACGGCACGGTGATTCCCGCGCAGATGGTGATCGTCGGCATCGGCATCGTGCCCGCCGTCGGACCGCTGATCGCGGCGGGTGCGGAGGGCGGCAATGGCGTTGCGGTGGATCATCAGTGCCGCACCTCGCTGCCCGACATCTTCGCGATCGGCGATTGCGCGCTCCACGCCAACCGCTTCGCCGACGATATGCCGATCCGGCTCGAATCGGTGCAGAACGCCAATGATCAGGCGACGCTGGTGGCCAAGACCATCATGGGTCAGGAGCTGGCCTATGACGCGGTGCCGTGGTTCTGGTCGAACCAGTATGACCTCAAGCTCCAGACTGTCGGCCTGTCGACCGGCCATGACCAGGCGATCCTGCGCGGTGATCCGGCCAACCGCAGCTTTTCGGTCGTGTATCTGAAAGAGGGCCGGGTGATCGCGCTCGACTGCGTCAACGCGACCAAGGATTTTGTGCAGGGCCGCAAGCTGGTGGTCGAGCGGTTGTCGCCCGATCCCGTCGCGCTTGCCGATGCGACTGTGCCGCTCAAGGAAATCGCAGCGTAGCGAGTTGGAGGCCCGAGCCGGAATCGAACCGGCGTGCAAGGATTTGCAGTCCTCTGCGTAACCACTCCGCCATCGGGCCCCGATCGCGAGGGCGCGCTCTGCGCAAGGCACGCGGCCATGTCAACCGCTGTTGCGAATTTTGCGCCCGACCTTGCTTGGCGTAGGCGGCGGCACGCGATACAAGCGCGCGAGCGAACAAGTGTATTGCATGACTATAACAGTTGTGCGAACAGGGCTGGAGCGATGATGACGACGACCACCGAACCCTTGGGCCATCAGGCCGCCCGCGCCGCAATGGTGGCGAGCCAGCTGCGCACCAGCGGCGTCAGCGACCCGCGCGTCGTCGCGGCGATGGCGGACGTGGCGCGCGAGGACTATCTGCCCGAATCGCAGCGCGCCTTTGCCTATCGCGACCGGTCGCTGCCGCTGGGCAATGGCCGGATGCAGAACCCGCCGCTCGCCACCGGTCTGTTGCTGACCGAAGCGCGGATCGCGCCGGGGGAAAAGGTTTTGATCGTCGGCGGCGCAGGCGGTTACGCCGCCGCGCTTGTCACGCAGCTCGGGGCGGTCGCCACGATGGTCGAGGAGGACGCCGACCTTGCCGCGCTCGCCCGCAGCGCGCTGGGCGATACGGTGACGCTGGTCGAAGGCCCGCTCTCAGCGGGTGCTCCGGTGAATGCGCCGTACGACCTGTTGCTGATCGACGGCGCGGTCGAAGAAATTCCCGACACACTCGCCGGCCAGTTGCGTGAGGGTGGCCGCGTGGTCACCGGCCTGATCGACCGTGGCGTCACCCGCATCGCGTCGGGGGTGCGCAGTGGTACCGGCGTCGGTCTTGCCAGCATCTTCGATGTCGAATGTGCCCCCTTGCCCGGCTTTGCGAAGCCGCGCGGGTTTCAGTTCTGAG
This sequence comes from uncultured Stakelama sp., assembly GCA_964638925.1. Classification (GTDB taxonomy): domain Bacteria; phylum Pseudomonadota; class Alphaproteobacteria; order Sphingomonadales; family Sphingomonadaceae; genus Sphingomonas. The sequence goes on from CAZWZP010000081.1 coordinate 8,277, forward strand.
GAAAGCGAAACTGATGCGATTGAGCCTGATCCTTGCCGGTGTGAGTGCCGTCGGCCTGACGCTTCCCGCGCTGGCGCAGACCACGCCGCCTGCGGCGCAGGCACCCGCGCCACGGCCGAATGAGACGCTGCGCGAGGCGATGGTCAAGGCATATCGCACCAACCCCGATATCACCGCCGAGCGTGCCAATCTGCGCGCGACTGACGAGAATGTGCCGATCGCGCGGTCGCGTGGGCTTCCGGGCGTGTCGTCAACCGGTGCGTATAGCGAAAGCCTGTCCAACACCGATTCCTCGCCAGCTTCGGTGCCGCGCCAAGGCAGTCTTGGCGTCGATCTTAGCGTTCCGGTCTTCTCGGGCGGTGCGGTGCGCAATTCGGTGCGCGCCGCCGAAACCCGCGTCGAAGCTGGCCGCGCAGGTCTGCGCAGTGTCGAATCGGCGCTCTTCACCGATGTTGTCGCGGTGTACATGGATGTGATCCGCGACGAGGCGACGGTGCGGCTGAACCAGCAGAATGTGCGGGCGCTTGACGTCAATCTTCAGGCGACGCGCGACCGGTTCGAGGTTGGTGACCTGACCCGCACCGACGTGGCCCAGTCCGAAGCGCGGCTCGCGCTGGCGCGGAGCCAGTTGCAGGGTGCCGAGGCGCGGCTGATCTCCAGCCGCGAAAACTATATCCGGATCGTCGGCACCCCGCCGGGCGTGCTGGCACCGCCACCGCCGCTTCCGGGCCTGCCTGCCAATCCGGATCAGGCGGTGCAGGTCGCACTGACCGATAACCCCGCGCTGGAAGGCGCACGCAAGGCGCGCGAGGCGAGCGGCTATGATGTCCGCGTCGCCCGTGCCGGTCGCCTGCCGACGGTCAGCGTCGGCGTGGGTGGCGATTATTATAACCGCTTCGGTTCGGTCCCGGGTCCGGGCCGCGCGGCTGGGGTGCCGAATGACGGCTTCGCGACCTCGGCCGGGGTGAGCCTCAGCCTGCCGCTGTTCCAGGGGGGGCGTCCCGCCGCGCAGGTCCGCCAGGCGCAGGCGCGCGAATCGGCTTCGATCGAGCAGGTCACCGCGACCGAGCGTGGCGTGATCGCGCAGGCGCGCTCGGCCTATGCCGTCTATCAGTCGGCTTTGCGCGTGATCGAAAGCAGCCGCGTCGCGGTGCAGGCCAACCAGCTGAGCCTTGAGGGCGTCCGCGCCGAAAACAGCGTCGGCACGCGCACCATCCTCGATATCCTCAATGCCGAGCAGGAATTGCTCAACAGCCAGGTCCAGCTGGTGACCGCCGAGCGCGACGCCTATGTCGCAGGCTTTGCGGTGCTGGCCGCGATGGGTCGGGCCGAGGCTGATGATCTGGGGCTCGATGGTGGGCCGCTGTACGATCCCGTCGCGAATTATGACCGCGTGCGTGGCAGCCTGTCCGACTGGCGCGACAATCCGACGCCTGAGGCAGAGGCGACGCGGACGGTGACCACCCCCGCGCAGAACCCGAATGTTGTGGGTCCGGTCGATCCCAGCCCCCGCTAATCGGTTGACAGCGCCACTGTAATTCTCACAGGTGGAGGCGATTACGATTCCTGGTTAAGGAACGATTATGGGGGACGTGAGCAACGAACCGTCGATGGAGGATATTCTCTCCTCCATCAAGCGCATCATCGCCGAAGAGGGCGATGCGGCGACCGCGAATCGTCCGCGTCGTCCGGCGCGTGCGGCTGCGCCCGCTCGCGTCGCCGATGAGGACGACGAAATCCTCGAACTGAACGAACCGGCGCCGAGTGAGGCACTCCGCCCCGAGCCGCGGCGTGCGCCCCAGCCGGTGCAGCGCGAAACCCCGCGCGTCGACCTGCGTGACGTCGAGCCCGAGCCTGTCTCTGCTCCCCGTGCCGAGCCGATCCTTTCGCCGACGACCGCCCAAGCCACCCGTGGCCCGCTCGAAGCGCTGTCGCGCATGGTCGAGAAGCCCGAGCCCGCTCCGGCCCCTGCGATTGCGCCTGGTGAAACCTCGCTCGAAGGCATGGTGCGCGAGATGATCCGCCCGATGCTGCGCGACTGGCTCGACGCCAATCTGCCGCGCATGGTCGAGGAAATGGTTCAGCGCGAGATTTCGCGGATCGCGGCGGGGCGGGACTGAGTCTTGCCTAAGCCGTCCCGCCCGTTAGAGGGCGGGGCATGAGCGAACTTCCAAAGACCTTCGACCCCGCCGAGATCGAGCAGCGCTGGTACGCGCATTGGGAACGCAACGGGCTGTTCCGGCCCGAGCGTCCGGGCGCGCAGCCCTGGACCATCGTCAACCCGCCGCCGAATGTGACGGGTTCGCTGCATATCGGCCATGCGCTCGACAATACGTTGCAGGACATTCTGGTCCGCCATGCGCGGCTGAAGGGAATGGACGCCCGCTGGGTGGTCGGCATGGACCATGCCGGCATCGCGACGCAGATGGTGGTCGAGCGCGAGCTGAAGAAAGAAGGCAAATCGCGCCGCGAAATGGGTCGGGAGAAGTTCGTCGAGCGCCAGCTCAACGCGCGCCAGCAGAAGCGCACCGACTTCACCCGCGAGGAGTTCATCGCGAAGGTGTGGGAGTGGAAGGCCGAGAGCGGCGGCGCGATCACCGGCCAGCTGCGGCGTCTGGGCTGTTCGATGGACTGGTCCGACGAGCGGTTCACGATGGACGAGGGCTTTTCGAAGGCCGTGCTCAAGGTGTTCGTCGAGCTGCACAAGCAGGGGCTGCTGTACCGCGACAAGCGGCTGGTGAACTGGGATCCGGGCCTTGGCACCGCGATCAGCGATCTTGAGGTGAACGGTAAGTTCTGGCATATCAAGTATCCGCTGGCGGACGGCGTGACGCTGGATGATGGCCGCGATCATATCGTCGTCGCCACCACACGGCCTGAGACCATGCTTGCTGATATGCGCGTGGCGGTGAACGCTTCGGACGAGCGCTATGCTTCGGTTGTGGGCAAGTTCCTGATTCTGCCGATCACGGGACGGCGTATCGAGATCGTCGCCGACGAACATGCCGATCCCGAGCTGGGGTCGGGCGCGGTCAAGATCACGCCGGGGCATGATTTCAACGATTTCGAGGTCGGTCGCCGTGCCGGGATCGAGGCGCGCGACATGCTCAACATGCTCGATGCCAAGGCCGCGATCTGCCAGACTTCGGACGGCCTGATCCCGGCCGAGCTGATCGGCCTCGACCGCTTCGATGCCCGTGAAAAGGTCGTGGCGCGGCTGAAGGAGGAGGGGTTCCTTGTCCCGTGGACCGACAAGGACGGCAACGAGCACGACGCCGAACCGCGCAAGATCCAGACGCCGTTCGGCGACCGTTCGGGCGTGGTGATCGAGCCGTGGCTGACCGACCAATGGTATGTCGACGCCGCGACGCTCGCCAAGCCCGCGATCGAGGCGGTGCGGTCGGGCGCGACCAAGGTTGTGCCGAAGAGCTGGGAAAAGACCTATTTCAACTGGATGGAGAATATCCAGCCATGGTGCGTGAGCCGCCAGCTGTGGTGGGGGCATCGGATTCCGGCGTGGTTTGGGCCGAAGATCGACAAAGAAGCGAACACTATCGCCTATGAACTCCATCGCGACGACGAAGGTCAGTTGCTGCATGGAATGAAAGAGTTTGTCGCGTTGGACGAGGAATCTGCGGTCAAAGCCGCGCAAGAGTACTATTCTGGTTTAGAGGTCTTCGTATCGGACGGCCCTCTTGTCGATACGGCCGAAGGTGCTGTTGCGATTTATCAGGACCCCGACGTCCTCGACACCTGGTTCTCCTCCGCGCTGTGGCCGTTCGCCACGCTCGGCTGGCCGGAGAATGACGACCCCACGCTCGGCGGACGCTACCCCAATGACGTGCTGATTTCCGGGTTTGACATCCTGTTCTTCTGGGATGCGCGGATGATGATGCAGGGGTTGCATTTCATGAAAGAAGTGCCGTTCAAGACCTTGTATCTGCACGGACTTGTCCGCGCGGCCGATGGCGCGAAAATGTCCAAGTCCAAGGGCAATGTCGTCGATCCGCTTGGCCTGATCGATCAATATGGCGCGGACGCGCTGCGCTTCTTCATGGCGGCGATGGAGAGCCAGGGCCGCGACGTGAAGATGGATGAGAAGCGGGTCGAGGGCTATCGCAACTTCGCCACCAAGCTGTGGAACGCGGCGCGCTTCTGCCAGGCCAATGGCATCGGCGCC
>CAZWZP010000082.1:0-12327 GCA_964638925.1 uncultured Stakelama sp.
TCTGGATCCTCAACGACATCATCTGGCGCAAGGCCAACCCGATGCCCAATTTCAAGGGCACCCGCTTCACCAACGCGCACGAAACGCTGATCTGGGCGTCGATGGGCGAGAAGTCGAAATACACCTTCAACTATCGCAGCATGAAGACGCTCAACGATGAGCTTCAGATGCGCAGCGACTGGGAATTCCCGATCTGCGGCGGGCAGGAGCGGCTGAAGAAGAACGGCACCAAGGTCCACCCGACCCAGAAGCCTGAGGCGTTGCTTTATCGCGTCATGCTCGCCTGCACCAAGCCGGGCGACATCATCCTCGACCCGTTTTTCGGCACCGGCACCACCGGAGCGGTAGCCAAGCGCCTGCGTCGTCACTGGATCGGCATCGAGCGCGAAGGCAATTATGTCGAGGCGGCGCAGGAGCGCATCGCCGCCGCGCTGCCGCTCGACGAGAGCGCGGTCACGACGATGATGGCCCCGCGTCAGGCGCCGCGCGTCGCGTTCGGCACGCTGATCGAAACCGGCTATCTCAAGCCGGGCACCGTGCTGAGCGATGCCAAGCGCCGCTGGCGCGCGGTGGTGAAGGCCGACGGGTCGCTGCTGACCGATTGCGGCGTGGCCGGGTCGATCCACAAGGTCGGCGCGACGCTGCAGGGCGCGCCGTCGTGCAATGGCTGGACCTTCTGGCACCATCAGGGTGCCGAGCGGCTGGAGCCGATCGACAGCCTGCGCCAGACCTATCTGCTCGCGACGCAGCCGTAATGCCATTGTGCTCCTGCGAAAGCAGGAGCCCAGGGCCACAAGCGCCACCTATGAAACTCTAGGCTCCTGCTTTCGCAGGAGCACTGTTATGCAGCGCCATGACCGACCTGCCCCCCGCCGCCCGCCTGTATCTCCGCCCCGTTGCGCCGGTCGATAGCCCGATCGGCTATGACGGACAGGTCGCGCGGCTCGCCGGAGGCCTGAGCTGGTTCGCGGCCTATGAGCTGATCGCGGTCGAGGGCGGCCGCCGGGTCGCCCAGCAGCTGGTCCCGGCCGAACAGCTTCCCGGCTTGCTCACCCAGCTTCCAGACGCCCAAGCCGATCGCCTACGCACCCTCGCGGCCGCCATCTCCGCCCCACGCCCGGTGATCCGCGCGGGCGAGCGGACGCTGCGGCTCGATCAGCCGCTGGTTGCGGGCATTCTCAACGTCACCCCCGACAGCTTCTCCGACGGCGGCAAGCATAGCGGCGATCCAGAGGCAGTGGCGCAGGCCGGCTTCGACATGGGGGTGTCCGGCGCGTCGCTGGTCGATGTCGGCGGCGAATCGACCCGACCGGGCGCCGAAGCCGTGTGGGAAGGCGACGAGATCAAACGCGTCGTCCCGGTCATCGAACGGCTGGCCAAGGCTGGCGTCCCCGTGTCGATCGACACGCGCAAGGCAGCGGTGATGGAGGCCGCGCTGGCGGCAGGCGCGCATATCGTCAACGACGTCGCCGCGCTTGCCTATGATCCACGCGCAGTCGAAGTGGTGGCGCGCGCCGGCTGCCCGGTGATTCTGATGCACTCGCCCGACCCGGCCCAGTCGCCGCATGGCGGCAGCGGCTATCGCGATCCGCTGATCGAGATATTCGACTGGCTGGAGGCGCGGGTCGCTGCAGTGGTCGCAGGCGGCGTCCAGCGCAGCAACATCGCGATCGACCCCGGCATTGGCTTTGGTAAGTCGCTTGCCGACAATCTCGCGCTGATGAACGGGCTCACCCTGTTCCACGGCCTCGGCCTACCGATCATGCTGGGCGCGAGCCGCAAGCGGATGATCGGCGCGCTCGACCATGAGGCGCCCGTCGCACGGCGGCTCGGTGGTTCGATTGCGCTGGCGATGAAAGGCGCGGAAGCGGGTTGTCAGCTGCTCCGCGTCCATGATGTCGCGGAAACGGTTCAAGCGGTGCGGGTGTGGCGCGGAATGAAGGACCACGGGCTTTCCGGCCCGCCGCGCTAACCCTCAGTTCAGCGGTCCCGGCCGGGTACGCTGATCGACATAGGTGCGCTGAACGTTGAACGGGCTGACGCGCCCGTCGCGGAAACGATCGCGACGGCGCTCGGCCTCGGCCCCGATCTTTTCGAGGCTGTCGATCAGATCGTCGAGGTTGCGGCGGCGTTCGATCGGGGTCGCGTCACGGCTCTCGTCCATGCACGCAGCGACCAGATCCGGCACACGACGGCGGATGACATTCGCCCAATCGACCGCATCGGTCGCCAGCGGATCGGCATCGGCGATGGCGAGCAGCCGCGCGCAGCTGGTCCGCGCCGCGGCAACCCGGCTCACCGCCCAATCGGCTTCAGCGGCGGCAAGCGTCCACGCCGCCTCGAGCGGATCGCCCGGATCGGCCGCCTGCCCGCGCCGCAGCCGATAGCGGTCGAGCTTCGCACGCAACCGGCGAATACCGAACCACGCACCAAATGCCGCAGCGCCCGCGGTGACGAGCAGCACGGCAACAACCACCAGGGCGAGGAAAGCGAGGACGAAGAGCAGGAGACGAAGCATCGTCCGACTATATGGGATGCCCTGCCGGCTTCGCCAGAGTTACAACGTATAGCCACCATCGGCGAGCAACGTCGTGCCGGTAATCAGCGTGCCCTGATCGCCGAGCAGGAAAGCGATCTGGACCGCCACCTCCTCTGCCTTGGCGTAGCGACCGAGCGGCGTGTCCATCGCCGCCAGCTCCGCAAAGGCAGCATCGCGCCCAATTTCCGCAGCGCGTTCCGCGAACATCGGCACCGCATCCCACACCGATGTCTCGACCCCGGCCGGAGCAATTGCGTTGACCCGGATGCTGTCGCCCGCCCCCTCCTTTGCCGCAACCCTGGCGAGATGGATCAGCGCCGCCTTGGAACAGCCATAGGCGGCGACGCCCGGCTCCGCCTTGATCCCCGCGGCCGACGCCGTCAGCACGATGCTGCCCCCGTGCCCGCTCATCGCCCGCATCGCCGCGCGCAGCGTCAGGAACGCGCCGTCGAGATTAACCGACAGGATGCGCCGCCACTCGGCGAAATCGAGTGCCGTAATCGGCCCCGCGCCGGCGATCCCGGCATTGATCACGGCATGATCGAGTCCGGACAGGTCGAGGTCGTCCCACAGCCGCTCATCCGCCACGTCCCCCACAACGCATTGTGTCTCTGCCGCAAGATCCAACGCCCCCAGCGCCGCCGCATCGCGATCCACCAGGATGAGGCGTGCAGCCCCCTCCGCCGTCAGCAGTCGCGCCACGGCCAGGCCGATGCCGGACGCGGCACCCGTTATAAGTATAGTACGCGCTTCAAACCGGTCTGCCATCACGGTAGCATAACGATGTTGAGCCCCGACGCGAAGCGGGCGCGACGCGGAGAAAACCTATGCATGAACCCGCCGATCGTTACTCGTCCGTTGCAATCCTGCTCCACTGGCTGATCGCCGGACTGCTGATCGCCAACATCGTCATCGCGCTGACGATGGACAGCGCCGCCCTGTTTCAGACGCACAAGTCGATCGGCATCCTTGTCCTGCTGCTGACCGGGATGCGCCTTGCCTGGCGGCTGACCCACCGCTGGCCCGCGCTCGCGGCGAACCTTGGCACATGGGAGCGCATGGCGGCGCGGCTGACCCACTTCACCTTCTATGTGCTGTTGCTGGCGGTGCCGCTGCTCGGCTGGGCGGCGGCGTCGACCGGACGGCGCGGGACTGGCGACCTGTTCGGGGTCATCCCGTGGTTCGACCTGCCGCTGGGCAAATCGGGCGTACTCCACGACGTCACCGGCGAGGCGCATGAGCTGGCTGTCTATCTGACGATCGCGCTTGTCGTCCTGCACGTCGCGGGCGCGCTCAAGCACCAGTTCGTCGATCGCGACGGGACCCTCCGCCGGATCCTGCCGGGGCGCTAAGGCTACGCCGCGTTCTGGTCGATCCCCAGTTCGCCAAGCTTGCGGTAGAGCGTCGAGCGGCCGATGCCGAGGCGGCGTGCGACTTCGGTCATGCGTCCGCGATAATGGCCGATGGCGAGGCGGATGACGTCCGCTTCGATCTCTTCGAGTGCGCGCAGATTACCGTCGGGCTTGAACAGCGTGACCCCCGCCCCCTGCGCCGCGCCGCCATGCGATTGTGCGCTGCCCGCCGGACGTCCGCCAGCAAGCTGCGCGATTTGCGGGAAATCGGCACGGGTCAGCGCGTCGCCGTCACACAGCACTGCGGCGCGGAACAACGCATTCTGCAGCTGGCGCACATTGCCCGGCCAGTCATAACCGCCGAGCAGCGCCAGCGCGTCATCGGTGATGCCGAGCGGCCGCAGCCCCGGCTGTTCCGCGATCCGCGCGAGCAGATGGCGGGCGAGCGGCGCAACATCGCCGGCGCGGTCGCGCAGCGGCGGAATCGTCACCTGGACGACGTTGAGCCGGTAATAAAGGTCCTCACGGAACCGGCCTTCCTCGACCTCGGTCAGCAGCGTCTTGTTGGTCGCAGCGATCACGCGGACGTCGACCTGCGACGCATGGCGCGCGCCGATCGGCTGGACCTCGCCCGACTGGACCACGCGCAGCAGCTTTACCTGGGCCTCCAGCGGCATTTCGCCGATTTCGTCGAGGAAGATGGTGCCGCCATCGGCCTCCTGGAACCGCCCGATCTTGCGTTCGAACGCACCGGTGAACGCGCCCTTTTCGTGGCCGAACAATTCGGATTCGACGAGATTGGCGGGGATCGCGCCGCAATTGACGCGGACGATTGCCTTGGTGTGACGCGGCGATGCGGCATGGATCGCCTCGGCGACCACTTCCTTGCCGACCCCGCTCTCGCCCTCGATCAGCACGGGCACGCGCGCGCGCGCCGCCTTGGCAGCAATCGCCAGCGCGGCGCGGAATTGCGGCGCCGACCCGACAATTTCATCAAAGGCGAGATGCGCCGACATTTTTTCGGTCAACGGGCGCAATTCGCCCCCGACCTTGGCTCCGACCGCGCAGTCGAGCGCGGCGAGCAGGCGTTCGGCGGCGAGCGGCTTGACCAGGAAATCGGTTGCGCCCGCACGCATCGCACTGACCGCGGCGGCGACCGAGCCATTGGCAGTCAGCAACAGGATCGGGAGCATCGGGCGGTTGAGGCGCAATTCGGCGATCAGCGACGCCGCGTCGAAATCGGGCGCCCAGTGATCGAGGATGATCGCATCGAGCGCCATCCCGTCCGGCGTGCCCAGGGTCGCGACCGCGGTTTCATGGTCGCTGGCAAAGATCGTGCGCCATCCGCGCCGCGCGGCAATCGCGGCGATCAGCCGGCGCTGGGCCGGTTCCTCGTCGATCAGCATCAGCTGGCGCTGTCCGTTGCGCGTCATCTCAAATCCCCCAACCTGTCTCGGTTGTCCCTAATTCGGTCACCCTGCATAAGACGGTCGGGTAAAGACGGGCTTAAGCCTGACTAAAGCGCACAGGGGTTGAGGGGCGCGCGACCGCTGTCTAAGACAAGAACCATAACAGCGTTACGAGGGGAAGACGCATGGCCCAAAGCGGCGACATGAAGGCACATGAAGCGACCTATGGCGGGTTCATGCGCCTGTTGAAGGTCGGGACGGTCGTCAGTGTGATCGTCACCGCGTTCGTCATCTGGCTGATCGCAGCCTGAGGTGAAGATCGCGGTCCTCAAGGAGACCGCCGCTGGAGAGCGGCGGGTCTCCGCGACGCCGGAAACCGTCAAGAAATTCGTATCGCTGGGTGCTGCCGTTGCAGTCGAACGCGGTGCGGGTGACACCGGTTTCCTGTCCGATGCAAGCTACGAATCGGCGGGTGCGACGATCGGTGCGCGCGCCGATGTTCTGGCCGATGCCGATATCGTGCTGGGCGTGCAGGGTCCTGACCCCGCGACGCTGACGGGCATCAAGCCCGGGGCATGGCTGGCTGCTGGTCTCAACCCGTTCGGTGAGCGCGCCCGCGTCGATGCCTATGCCGCGCTGGGTATCGAGGCGCTGGCGATGGAGTTCATGCCGCGCATCACCCGTGCGCAGTCGATGGACATCCTCTCGTCCCAGTCCAACCTGGCCGGATACAAGGCAGTGCTCGACGCCGCGTCCGAATATGGCCGCGTCTTCCCGATGATGATGACTGCAGCGGGCACCGTGTCCGCAGCCAAGGTATTCGTCATGGGCGTCGGCGTTGCGGGGCTGCAGGCGATCGCCACCGCCCGCCGCCTGGGCGCGCAGGTGTCGGCGACGGACGTGCGCAGCGCGACCAAGGAGCAGATCCAGTCGCTCGGCGCCAAGCCGATCTTCGTCGAGAATGTCGCGGGGATCGAGGGCGAAGGCTCGGGCGGCTACGCCACCGAGATGAGCGACGAGTATAAGGCCGCACAGGCTGAGCTGGTCTCGTCGCACATCGCCAAGCAGGACATCGTCATCACCACCGCACTGATCCCGGGCCGCCCCGCGCCCCGGCTGATCAGCGACGCGCAGATCGCGTCGATGCGTCCGGGCAGCGTCATCGTCGACCTCGCAGTCGAAGCCGGCGGCAATGTCGAAGGCGCGGTCGCGGGTGAGGTCGTGGAGAAGCACGGCGTGAAGATCGTCGGACACCGCAACGTCTCGTCGCGGCTGGCGAGCGACGCCTCGGCGCTGTTCGCGCGCAACCTCTACAACTTCCTCTCGGCCTTCTGGGACAAGGAAGCGGGCCGTCCGGTGCTGGACGAAGAGATCGGCGACGCGATCCGGCTGACGCAGGGCGGCAAGGTGGTGAATCCGAGGTTGCTGTAAAATCCTCCCCGGAACGGGGAGGGGGACCGCCGAAGGCGGTGGAGGGGGAGCGAGGCAAATGCAGCGGCCCGAAGTTTCCACCGCACGGCGGCTGAGACGGACCATGACGTTGCCGGAGGTGATCCTCTGGCAAGAACTGAGAGGAAATCGCACCGGGTTCAAATTCCGCAGGCAACATCCCGTCGGCCCCTATGTCGCCGATTTCTGTTGCCTGAGTGCCAAGCTGGTTATTGAAGTGGATGGCCAGACGCATGGTGGAGTGGGCGGACCAGAACGCGATCAACGACGTGACGAATTCTTGAAAACGAATGGGTACGGGGTAATGCGGGTGAGAGCGGTGGATGTTCTGGGGAGTGTCGAGGCGGTCGTCGCCGCGATCGTTTCCCGTGCCGCGCTCCCCCTCCACCATGCTTCGCATGGTCCCCCTCCCCGTTCCGGGGAGGAATAAATGGACTTCATCTCGATCCTGTCGATCTTCGTGCTGGCGTGTTTCGTCGGCTATTATGTCGTGTGGTCGGTGACCCCGGCGCTGCATACGCCGCTGATGGCGGTGACCAATGCGATTTCCAGCGTCATCGTCGTGGGAGCGCTGGTCGCCTCGGCGGCAGCAGGCAGCCCGACCGCAAAATGGCTGGGGCTGATCGCGGTGGCGCTGGCCAGCGTCAACATCTTTGGCGGGTTCGCCGTGACCGAGCGGATGCTCGCCATGTACAAGAAGAAGGGCTGAGCTGATGCACGAGGCCACACCCCTCAACCCCTGGGTCGCGCTCGCCTATCTGATCGCGGGCGTGTGTTTCATCGTCGCGCTGCGCGGCCTGTCCTCCCCCGCGACCAGCCGTCGCGGCAACCGCTTTGGCATGGCGGGGATGCTGATCGCCGTCGTAACGACGCTCGTCACGCATGAGATCGCGTCGCTGCCCGAGATCATCGGCGCGATCGCCATTGGCGGCGGGTTCGGCTGGATCGTCGCGCGCAAGATCAAGATGACCGACATGCCGCAGCTGGTGGCCGGCTTCCACAGCCTCGTCGGCCTTGCCGCCGTGCTGGTCGGCGTCGCCGCCTATCTCAATCCCGAGGCGTTCGGCATCGTCTTTCCCGCAGGATCGCCCAATGCGGGCCTGATCCTGCCAGTCAGCCGGATCGAGCTGGGGCTGGGCGTCGCGATCGGCGCGATCACCTTTTCCGGCTCGGTCATCGCTTTTCTCAAACTCAACGGCAATATGGGCGGCGCGCCGATCATGCTGCCCGGGCGGCATGTCATCAACCTTGGCACGCTCGCCGCGATCCTTGGCCTGATCGCGTTCCTGACGGTCGAGCTGCGCGCGCCCGACTGGGTGTTCTGGACGGTGCTTGTCCTGTCCTTCGTCATCGGCTTCCTGCTGATCATCCCGATCGGCGGCGCGGACATGCCGGTGGTGGTGTCGATGCTCAACAGCTATTCGGGCTGGGCGGCGGCGGCGATGGGCTTCACGCTCGGCAACACCGCGATGATCATCACCGGCGCACTGGTCGGCAGCTCGGGCGCGATCCTGAGCTACATCATGTGCAAGGCGATGAACCGCAGCTTCATCAGCGTGATCGCGGGCGGCTTTGGCGGCGACAGCGGCGGTCCGGCAGGCGCGGCGGCGACCGATCGCCCGTGGAAGCGCGGCTCCGCCGAGGATGCGGCCTTCCTGATGAGCCAGGCCGAACAGATCATCATCGTGCCCGGATACGGCATGGCGGTCGCGCAGGCGCAGCACGCGCTGCGCGAGATGGGCGACAAGCTGAAAGAACATGGCGTGCGCGTGAAATACGCGATCCACCCGGTCGCGGGGCGCATGCCGGGGCATATGAATGTGCTGCTGGCCGAAGCGAACGTCCCCTATGATGAGGTGTTCGAGCTGGAGGACATCAACAGCGAGTTCGCCCAGACCGACGTCGCCTTCATCATCGGCGCGAATGACGTGGTCAATCCGGCAGCAAAGACCGACAAGAGCTCGCCCATCTATGGGATGCCGGTGTTCGACGTGAACAAGGCCAAGACGGTGTTGTTCATCAAGCGCAGCATGGGCGGCGTCGGCTATGCCGGTGTCGACAATGACGTCTTCTATCAGGACAACACGATGATGCTGCTCGCCGACGCCAAGAAGATGGTCGAGGAGATCGTCAAGTCGCTCGACTGACCCGAACCGGCCCGCGCGTAATCGCTTGATATCGCAGCGCGCGCGGGTCAGCATCCCGCTGCGATCGGGGAATGAGCAATGCTGAGTGTCGGGCGGATACTGGAGGGCGCGTTCGGGCTGGTGCGCGAGCGGGTCGTGGCGGTTGCGATCTGGGCCGGCGTCTATCTGTTGCTCCACATCGCGATGCTGTTGACGATGCAGCCGCTATTTCAGGCAATGGCCGATGGTGCGACCGGCGTCCCCGTCGGCGCTGACAGCAGCTTTGGCGATCGGGCAGGGGCGCTCAATTTGCTTGCGCCAATCTATGGTTTGAACCTGGTGATGGCGCTGATCGGCATCGTCCTCTACGCCGCAGCGATGCGCGCGGTGCTGCGCCCACAGGCCGACGCTTTCGGATTTCTGCGCGTCGGTGCGGACGAACTGCGGCTTCTTATCCTGCTGCTGATCTTCGGGGTCGGCAGCGTGGCTCTGCTGATCGCTTGGGCCGTCATCGTGGGGCTGGTCACCGCAGGCGTTGCGGCGGGCACCGATTCGGTCGGCCCCGCCGTAGTACTCGCATTTTTCGGGTTTCTGGCGGTGGCCCTGGTCTGGATATTCCTGATTGTCCGCTTCTCGCTTGCCTTTCCGCTGACCCTGTATCGCCGCAGTCTCGCGGTTGGTGAAGCATGGCGCTTGAGCCGGGGGCGGTTCTGGACGCTGTTCGGCGCGGCGCTCCTCATAACCTTGATCGGCGGCGTAATGACGATGGCGGTCGGCATATTTTCCTCGGCACGCTATTTCGCCGATCTCGCCGGCGCATCGGGCGATTCCGAAGCCATCGCCGCAGCGGCGCAAGCGCAGATGGCGCGTGCCGCGACGTTGACCCCCACGACGATCGCCCAGGCAGTCGGGGCCGCACTGGCCGCCGCGATCTGGGTCGCGCTGAGCGGCGGCAGCATTGCCACGGCGGCAAAACTGTTGCTGGCCGACGAGATGGACGATGCCGAGGAGGTATTCGGCTAACAGGCTTGCGTTCTTGATCCGTTCTGGAGATAACAGGCGGCAGACCGGTTGAAATCGGAGCCGCCTTGTGCTGACGCGCCGCCCCATCCCGCGATTACATCCGCATTGCAGCGCAAAGCGGAGGGATTGCGATGTTTGACGCCATGCCGGTTGCCGAGCTTGCCGCCGATGCTGCCCGTGTTCTGGTCGTCGCGCCGATAGCAACACAAGCAGGGCATGTCGCTGCGATCACCAGAAGCGGCGCACGGGTGCTGGGCGCGGTCGCTCCGGAGGCGGCGGGCGTGGCGCTCCACACACTGATCGCCGCCGAGTTGATCGTGATCGACGGCACCGGCATCGATCCCGAACGGATGGCGGCGAGCGCCGGGCGGGTTGCCGACTGGACCCACGGCGGGGACTGCCGGATCGTTGCGCTGCTCGACGCCGCGGCACTCGACCTGGCGGCGCCGATGCTGATGGATGCTGGTGCGACCCTGCTCTGTGATCCGAGCGCGTCCGACTATGCCGCGGCGCTGGCCCAGGCCACCGCTCCGCCCGGTGCGCGGCTGCACGATGCGACGCGGGAGCGCGAGAGCGAGCGGCTGCGCCTGCTCAACGAAGAGGTGGCGCGGCTCGCCGCCGTGCTGTCCGACTTTGCCGCCGATCCGGTGCGGCGCGAGCTGCGCGAGCCCGGCCGCGGCTATCGTCCCGAACCGGGCGGCGCGCCCGATCCCGATCCGCGCACCGTCCGCGCCACGATCCGCGCCCGGAGGCTGCGCGACCAGCATTTCACCCCCGAACTCTTCGCCGATCCGGCCTGGGACATGCTGCTCGACCTCTATGCCGCGCAACTGGAAGGCGGCCGTGTGTCGGTGTCGAGCCTGTGCATCGCGGCGTCGGTGCCGCCGACGACGGCACTGCGCTGGATCGGGACGATGCACGATGCCGGGCTGTTCGAGCGCGAGGCCGATCCCGGCGACCGGCGGCGGGCGCATATCACGCTGTCGGCACGGGCGGCGGAGGCGATGCGGAGCTATTTCGCGGCGGTCAGGCGGCTGGGCCTGGTGCCAGCCTGAGGTGGTGAGCCCTGATGGATTCGAACCATCGACCTACTGATTAAAAGTCAGTTGCTCTACCGACTGAGCTAAGGGCCCCCATGCTGGGTCAGGCGCTGCACCTAGGCGGCGATGCGTTGCGGGTCAACCGGGGAGGCGGCGCGCGAGTTGGCGAACGGTTCGCCCGGTCAGCGGATCGCGCCAGTCCGGGACGATGGCCAGCAGCGGGCGCAGGACGAACGCGCGCTGGCGGAACAGCGGGTGCGGCATGGTGAGGCCGGGGCTGCTCCACGGCCCGCCCGACCACAGGATCAGGTCGAGGTCGATCACCCGCGCGTCCCAGCGGCGACCGCGACGGCGGCCGAAGCTGCGCTCGATCTGTTTTAGGCGGGCGAGCAGCTCCGGCGGAGATTCGGCGCTCTCGACCAGGATCGCGGCATTGGCAAAGCGGCGGCGCGAGGGGCCGAGCGGGGCGGTTTCGATGGCCCGCGATTGGGCGACCACCCCGCCGATCGCCGCGACCGCCGCCGCCAGCTCCTGTCGCGGCGAACCGTGGCGGCCGCGCCGGTTCGATCCCAGCGCGATGACATAATGGTGGGTTGAGGCGCTCACCCGCCCCGCCTATCCCGGCTGCATGATCCCGCCAAGCCCGTTGCCCGATACCGAGCCACCACGCGATTGCCCGCGCTGTCCCCGGCTGGTCGCGCTGCGGCAGGAGCTGCGGGTCGAATATCCCGACTGGTGGAACGCGCCGGTGCCGGCGTTCGGCGACCCCGAGGGGTGGCTGGGTATTTTCGGGCTGGCGCCGGGCAAGCATGGGGCGAACCGGACGGGGCGGCCGTTTACCGGGGATTTCGCGGGCGATCTGATGTTCGCGACGCTGGCGAAATTCGGGTTCACGGACGGCAGCTATGAGAGCCGCCCGGATGACGGGCTGCAGCTGCGGGGCGCGATCATCGTCAATTCGGTCAAATGCCTGCCGCCCGAGAACAAGCCGACGCCGGAGGAGGCGCGGACCTGTCGCCCCTTTGCCGAAGCTCAGGTCGATGCGCTGCCGAACGCCCGCATCTTCATCGCTTTGGGCCAGATCGCGCACCAGAGCGCGGTCAAGATTTTGGGCGGCAAACTGCCCAAATGTCGCTTTGCGCACCTCGCCGAGCATCGGATGCCCGACGGGCGGGTGCTGATCGATAGCTATCACTGCTCGCGCTACAACCAGAATACCGGGCGGCTGACGGCGGAGATGTTCGAGGCGGTGTTTGCCCGGGCGCTGGAGCTGCGTGGGACGGTGTGAGCGTCGGACGAAGCGGACGTTTTCGAGGGAGTTTCGGGCTGAAGCGACCGCGAGGCGACGGGTTTGCGCCTGCGTCGCGACACTGTCGCGTCGGTGGCGGG
>CAZWZP010000083.1:0-12231 GCA_964638925.1 uncultured Stakelama sp.
ACGAGCCCGAACTGAAGATCATCGACGTCTTCATCTGCAAGCTGCGCAAGAAGCTCAGCATGGCGTGCGAGGGCGAAAATTATATCGAGACCGTCTGGGGCCGCGGCTATGTGCTGCGCGAGCCCGAGGAAGCGGCTGGCGCGGTTAGCGCCGTCGCCTGACACCTATTCGTCACGTGGGGCAAAAGGGGGCCGCGTCATCCGGGGGGATGGCGCGGCCTTTTTCTTTGCGCGCGCCAGCATTCGCCGGGCGACGAAGCGTCTAAGCCAGGCACGGCAAGTGTCGAATAGCGCAATTCCAGCCTTTCACCGCAGGCCCACTCGCCCAACTGGCAGAAGCCGAATGCCCCTGCTGCTCTGAGCTCTCCCGCTACCGCCGCATGATGCTGCAGGACTCATGATCGCGCCCCTTCCAGCGAGACCCAAAATAGCGTCGAAGTGCCGCGAATAACTTTATTCACACGCGCGAGAGTGAATGTTGACAGGTCTGGATGCTTGCGACATGTTGAGGGTGCAAATCGACGCATGATCGATGGCATCGAGGAGAGGTAAGGATGAGGGCAAGGCTTCTGGCGACCGCCTGCGCGGTTACGCTGTTCACGGTTCCGATGTCCGCTGCGGCGCAGGACGCCCCGGCCAGTGGCGAGACCGCCGCGCAGGGCGATCAAGAAGTGGTCGTTACCGCGACCCGCCGCGCCGAGCGCATCCAGGACGTTCCGCTCAGCATCAGCGCGTTCCAGCAGGAAGAGCTGACCGAAAAGGGGATTGTCGGATTTGAGGGAATTGCCCGCGAAACGCCGGGCGTCGTACTCAACCGCCCTACCCAGAATTTCAACAACTTCACCGCGCGCGGTATCGCCACCAACGGCTATAACGCCAATCTGCAAAGCTCGGTCGCGGTCTATGTCGACGAGCTGCCGATCTCGACCATCGGCAACACCACCGTGGTCGACCCGACCCTGTTCGACGTCGAGCGGGTCGAGTTTCTGCGCGGCCCGCAAGGGACGCTGTTCGGCTCCGGTTCGCTCTCGGGCGCGATGCGCATCCTGACCAAGAACCCCAATTTGTCCTCGTTCGACATGGCGGGTCAGGTCGATCTCGCACTGACCGGATCGGACAGCTTCCGCCAGCGCTACAACCTCATGGTCAATCTGCCGATCGTCAGCGACACGCTGGCGGTGCGCGCAGTGGGCTTTTACCGCAATGAGGACGGCTATCTCGACAATGTCGGGACGGGCGTGAAGAATTCGAACAAGCTGATCAATTGGGGCGGGCGCGTGATCGCGCTGTGGAAGCCCAATGACCGGCTGTCGGTACGACTGATGGGTTCCTATGAAGACAGCGACCCCAAGGACAGCTCGCTCACCAGTCCGGCGCTGGGGCGTGAAAAGCGCATCTCGGATCAGCCCGATCGCTTCACCGGCAAGCAGACGATCATCAACGGCACGGTCGAATATGAATTCGACTTCGCCCGCCTGACCAGCTCGTCGACCTATTCGGATTTCGACCAGAAATTCTATGTCGACTTGGCAGGCACCTTCGCGCCCGGCTCCTTCCCCGGTGCGCCGATCGCCTTCGGCCTCGACGCCGACGCCTATGACAAGGTGTTCGTGCAGGAGACCCGGCTGGTGTCGTCGCTCGACGGGCCGTTCGAGTTCACCATCGGCGGATTCTACATGCACCGCCGCCGCGACGTGGATTATTTCTATCGGTCGAACCCGCAATTCTTGGCCGCGCGTGGCATCACCGGCCTGCCCGATCAATATTATCAGAAGCTCTATACCTATGCGAACAGCGATGAACTCGCGGGGTTCGGCGAGCTGACCTATCGCTTCTCGCCCAAGTTCTGGCTGACCGGCGGGATGCGCTATGGTCGCACCTCGGCACAGGCGTTCACCGAAGCGGGTGGCTATCTCGCGACTGCGGGCGGCTTCAACTATTTCACCTATGCGCTGTTCGGCATCCCGGTGAACTTCGTGCCCAGCACCTTCCTTCCCTATGATGCTGCGGCGGGTGTGAAGGCGACCGGTTCGGCCCCGTCATGGAAGGCGAGCGCGAGCTGGAAGCCAAGCGCCGCGATCACCACCTATGCCACTTTCTCGACCGGCTTTCGCGCGCCGATCGTCAACGCGCGCGCGGGTGCGCCCAGCCTGACAGATGATACCGACATCATCATCCCCTACGGGGCGGAGTCGGACGACCTGAAGAGCTATGAGATTGGTGCAAAGGCGCGCTGGCTCGACGGTCGCGTGACGATGAACGCCGCGCTGTACCTGATCGACTGGAGCAACATCCAGGCCCAGGCCAACCGCCGTTCGGACTCGGTCCAGTTTGCGACCAACATCGGCGCGGCGCGCAGCAAGGGGTTCGAGGTCGAGATCGGCGTGATCCCGGCCAAGGACGTCTTCATCGGCCTGAACGCAGCCTATAACGACTCCAAGATCACCAAGCTGACCCCGACCGAGGCAACGGTGTCGGGCGCAGTGCTCGGCCATCGCCTGTCCGCACCGCGGCTACAGGGCTCGGCCTATCTCTCCTATGGCTTCGATCTGGGCGACAGCGCGCGCGGCACCTTTGCGGTCAACGCGCAATATGTCGGATCGTACAACAGCTCGTTCCCGAACACGCCGGGCAACCCCAATCTGCGCCTGTCGACCTTTGGTAAAACCGACGAATATGTGAACGTGAACCTCAATCTGGGGGTCAAGAAGGGGTCGCTCTCGGCCGCACTCTATGTCGAGAACGTCTTTGACGATCATTCGGTCGTGTACATCCATCCCGAGGCGTTCCTGGTGAGCCGCTTCGGCACGCTGCGCCCGCGCACCGTGGGGATCCGCCTTGGCTATGGCCTCTGATGCAATGACGGCCGGTGGCAACACCGGCCGTCCGTCGCCTGCGAACCGACCGTGGTTCGTGCTGGTCACGCTCACCTTTGTCTATGTCCTCAACTTCCTCGACCGGCAGCTGATCGGCATCCTCGCCAAGCCGATCCAGGATTCGCTGAACGTCACCGACACCCAGCTCGGTCTGATCGGCGGCCTCTATTTCGCAATGTTCTATTGCTTCATCGCGATCCCCGTCGGCTGGTTCGCGGACCGCACCAGTCGCGTCGGGGTGCTCAGCCTCGCCTGCGCGATCTGGAGCGGGGCGACGGTCGCGTGCGGTATGGCGGCCAATTACACCCAGCTCGTCATCGCCCGCATGACCGTCGGGTTCGGCGAGGCGGGCGGCGTGCCACCATCCTATGCGATCATCACCGACACCTATCCGCCGGGCAAGCGCGCGGCGGCGCTCGGCATCTTCAACCTGGGGCCAGCGATCGGCGCGGCGGCGGGGGTCGCGTTCGGCGCGGCGATCGCTGAACATTATGGCTGGCGGCTGCCCTTCATCATCGTCGGCGCAGTCGGCGTGGCCACGGCAGCGTTCGTGTGGCTGACGATCCGCGAGCCGCAAAAGGGCGCGATGGATGGTGCACGCGCGGTGGGTGCCGACGATAAGGCGCCCTTCTGGCCCACGGTCGGCGCATTCCTGTCCAACCCGGTACTGATGCTCGCGGCGCTGGGCAGCGGCGCGACGCAGTTCGTCACCTACGGCCTTGGCAATTTCGCGGTCCTCTATCTGATGCGCGAAAAAGGGATGGTGCTCGGCGATGTCGCGGTTTGGTACGCGCTGGTCCTGCTGATCGGCATGGGCGGTGGCATGGTGATTTCCGGTCGTGTGGTCGACGCGATGACGCGCAAGGCACGCAGCGGCTATGCGGTCGCTCCGGCCGTTTCGCTCGCCATCGCGATGCCCTTTTATATCGGCTTTGTCTGGGCCCCGAGCTGGCCGCTCGCGCTGGCGCTGCTCGCGGTGGTGATGGTGTTCAACTATTTCTACCTCTCGGCCTCGGTTGCCCTGGTGCAGGAAGAGGTAAGGCCCAACCAGCGCGTGCTATCGGGCGCGCTGCTGCTGCTGATCATGAACTTCATCGGCCTTGGCCTTGGCCCGACCTGGGTCGGCTTTGCCAGCGACTGGTTCAAAGCGCAGGGCGATACGCAGAGCCTGCAGAGCGCGCTCTACACGCTGACGCCCTTCTACCTGATCGCAATCGGCTTGTTCGTCGCGCTCGCGCGGCGGCTGAAGCGCGAAGGGGCGGCGGCATGAAGCGGCTGATCGTCCTGATCGTGCTGCTGTTCGCCGCGCCCGTGCTGGCCCAACCGCGCGTCATTGCCCCGGTCGGTACGGTCGAAGGCGTGGAGCAAGGCGGCGTCCGCATCTTTCGCGGCATCCCCTAGGCGCAACCGCCGGTCGGCCCGCTGCGCTGGAAGCCGCCGGTCGCTGCCGCAGACTGGCAGGGGGTGCGCAAGGCGACCGGGTTCGGCCCCGCCTGTGTTCAGCCACGCAACCGCAATGCCGGCATCTACACCAACCCGCTCGACACGGTCAGCGAGGATTGCCTGACGCTCAATATCTGGGCGCCGGAGGGGGGCAAGGACCTGCCTGTGTTCGTGTGGATCCATGGCGGCGCGCTGGTCGCGGGGTACAGCCACGAAACCATGTATGATGGCGCGCGACAGGCGCAGCGCGGCAACATGATCGTGGTGTCGATCAACTACCGGCTCGGCATTCTCGGCTATCTGGCGCACCCCGAATTGAGCGCGGAATCGCCGGACGGCGTGTCGGGCAATTACGGCCTGCTCGACCAGATCGCGGCGTTGAAATGGGTCCAGCGCAACATCGCGGCGTTCGGCGGCGATGCCGGCAACGTCACCATCGCGGGCGAATCCGCCGGGGCACTCAGCGTCCTGTATCTGATGGCCAGCCCGCAGGCGCGCGGTCTGTTCCATAAGGCGGTGGCGCAGAGCGCATACATGATCACCACGCCCGAGCTGAAACAGGACAAGCACGGCCTCCCTTCGGCAGAGGCGGCGGGAAGCCATGTCATGGCGGTGGTTGGTGCGCGCGACCTTGCGGCGCTGCGCGCGATGGATGCGGAGAAGCTGACCGTCGAGGCCGCGACCAAGGGCTATGGCCCGTGGGGGACCGTCGACGGCAAGATTCTGACTCGCCAGCTGGTCACGACCTGGGACCATGGCGAACAGGCCAAGGTGCCGGTGCTCGCCGGGTTCAACGCCGGCGAGATCCGCTCGCTCCCGGTGCTACTGCCGCCCGCGCCCGCCAGTGCCGAAGCCTATGAGGCGGCGATCCGCGCGCGCTATGGCGACCTCGCCGACCCGTTCCTGCGGCTCTACCCGGCCAGCAACATCAAGGAATCGATGCTCGCGACGACGCGTGACGCGCTGTACGGCTGGACCGCGACGCGGATGGCGATCGGCCAGACCGCGATCGGGCAGAATGCCTATCTCTATCTGTTCGACCATGGCTATCCGGCGGCTGCCGAGAATGGCCTCCACGCCTTCCACGCTGCTGAAATCCCCTATGTGTTCGGCACCGCAAGCCGCACACCGCCCTATTGGCCCAAGATCCCCGATGACGTGACCAACCGCCGCCTGTCGGATGCGATGCTGGGCTATTGGGCGAGCTTCGCGCGCTCGGGCACGCCGGTCGCAAACGGGCAGCCGGCCTGGGAAGCCTATGGCAAGGCGGCCAACTATATGGCGTTCGCGGGCAAGCCGCTTCCCGGCACCCGGCTGATGCCGGGCATGTTCGCGCTGCACGAGGCGGCGGTGTGCCGCCGCCGCGCGGCGGGCGACCAGCCATGGAACTGGAACACCGGCATAGCCTCGCCGGTCATCAACAAGGCGACGGACTGCCGATGATCGACGGAAGTATGCAGGATTATCCGCTAACGCTGGACAAGTTCCTACACCACGCCGCCAAATGGCATCCAGAGGCAGAGGTGGTCACGGCGCGTGAGGGCGGCGGGCTCGACCGGATCGGCTATGCTGCGCTGCGCGACCGGGCGCTCGCCATCTCGTCGCTGCTCGCGGGCTTCGGGGTGCGGCAGGGCGCGCGCGTGGCGACACTCGCCTGGAACAGCCAGGCGCATGTCGAGGCGTGGTATGCGATCATGGGCATGGGGGCGGTCTGCCATACGCTCAACCCGCGCCTGACCGCCGCGCAACTCGCCGATATGGTGGTGCAGTCGGAAGCGAAGCTGCTGATTGTCAGCGCCGACCTTCAGCCGCTGGCGCGCGCGATTGCCGAGCGCGTTCCGGCGCTGTCGCTGATGCTGGTGATCGACGGTGTTCCCGATGCAGCGGCGGCTGGAACGTGCGCAGTCACCGCGCTCGAACCGATGATCGACACCGCGCCGGGCGGGGCCATTTGGGGCGACTTTCCCGAGACCGCCCCGTGCGGCCTGTGCTTCACCTCGGGCACCACCGGCGCGCCGAAGGGCGTGACCTACACCCACCGCGCCAGCTTCCTCCACACGTTGCGCTGCCTGCAGGCCGACGTCATGGCGATCCGCGCCACTGACAGCGTGCTGGTGGTCGTGCCGATGTTCCACGCCAATGCCTGGGGCCTGCCGTTCGCCCTCCCCGCAGCGGGCGGGCGGCTAGTACTCCCCGGACGCCACACCGACGGCGCCAGCCTCGCCCGGTTGATCGCCGCCGCCGAGGTGACGATCGGCGTCGCGGTGCCGACCGTATGGCTGGGCGTCGCCGAGCATCTCGAGGCGACCGGCGAGACCCTGCCGAGCCTTCAGCGGATCATCGTCGGCGGCTCCCCGCTCGCGCCTGCGCTGATGGAGCGGATCGAGCGGGTGCTCGGCGTCACCGTCCAGACCAGCTGGGGGATGACCGAGCTGTCGCCGTCCGGCACCGTCGCCCCGCCGCACGATCCGCAGCGGACGGCAGCGGTCTCCGGACGTCCCGCGATCGGCGTCGAGCTGCTGCTGACCGACACGGATGGCGTGCCGCTGCCGCAGCAGCGTGATGCCGAAGGCCATTTGCGCGTGCGTGGCGCGGCGGTGGTCGATCGCTATTTCGGGCAGGACGTTCCAGCGACCGACGCCGATGGCTGGTTCGCGACCGGCGATCTCGCGCGCATCGACGCGCACGGCAACCTCATCATCACCGGCCGCGCCAAGGATCTGATCAAGTCCGGCGGCGAGTGGATCAACCCGGCCGAGATCGAGGCGGTGGTCGGCGCGCTGCCCCAGGTATCGCTCGCGGCAGTGATCGGGCGCGAGGACGCCAAATGGGGCGAACGCCCGCTGTTGCTGGTCGAGATGCAGGACGATGCGCTGAGCGATGACGACCTCCTCGCCCCGCTGCGCGGACGAGTCGCATCCTGGTGGATTCCCGATGCGGTGGTCCGGCTCGACACGATGCCGCTCGCTCCGACCGGCAAAATCGACAAGAATAGCTTGCGGTCTCAATATGGAAGCGCTTGAGACCTTGTTAGACCCGGCGCATGTCGATCCGATCACGACCGGGCAACAGGGGAATAAGAACCGCGTGCCTGAGCCGACGCCCGAAAAGCCCAAGTCCCGCCGTCGCTCGACCAAGGCGGAGC
Organism: uncultured Stakelama sp.; assembly: GCA_964638925.1. GTDB lineage: Bacteria > Pseudomonadota > Alphaproteobacteria > Sphingomonadales > Sphingomonadaceae > Sphingomonas. Next base: position 7,464 of record CAZWZP010000083.1, read on the forward strand.
AGCGTGCCGACACGATGGAGCAGATCCTCGACGAGGCGGAATATCTGTTCTCGAAGCATGGGCTGCACGGGGTGACGCTCAAGGACGTCGCCAAGCGCGTCGGTGTCCATCACACGCTGCTCAACTATTATTTCGAGGACAAGAAGAAGCTGTTCGACGCAGTGTTCGCCCGCCGCGCGGTGGTGACCAGCGAGCGGCGGCTGAAGGCGCTCAACGATTACGACGTCGCGACCGGCGGCAAGCCGACGCTGGAAGGCGCACTCCACGCCTTTCTCGACACCGATCTCGACCTGTATATCGAGGGGGGTGAGGGCTGGAAGAATTACGGCGCACTCGGCGCACTCGTCGCCAACACCCCCGAATGGGGCGCGGAATTGATGGATTCGCATTTCGACCCCGTCGTGCTGCGGCTGATCGAGCTGCTCAAGAAGGCGCTACCCGATTGCGCCGAAGAGGACATTTTCTGGGGCTATCACTTTGTCACCGGTGCGCTGATGGTCACGCTGGCACGCACTGGGCGCATCGACAAGCTGTCGGGCGGCCTGTGCCGGTCGGACGATTTCGCTGCGGTCAAGGATCGCATGGCCGCCTTCATGGCCGCCGGGTTCCGCCAGATCTGCGGTAGCGGCCAGCGCGGCCAGTCGGGCTAGCCAGGCCGCACCATCTCGCCTAACCACATTCAATACACTCACTCACGAGATAGCGAATATTATGGGAGGAACTTCAATGTCGCTCGAAGGACGGATCGCGATCGTCACCGGCGCCGGGGGCGGTCTGGGCCGCGCGCACGCTTTGTATCTTGCGGGCAAGGGCGCGCGGGTCGTGGTCAACGACCTTAGCGAAGACGCGGCGCAGCGCGTTGCGGCGGAGATCGGCGCGGCGGGCGGCAAGGCGCTGGCGCTGGCCGGATCGGTGACCGACGAGTGGGCGGTGTCGCACATCGTCGCCCAGGCGATGGACGCGTGGGGCCGGATCGACATCCTGATCAACAATGCCGGCATCCTGCGCGACAAGAGCTTCGCCAAGATGACCATGGATGAGTTCCGGCTGGTGGTGGACGTGCACCTGATGGGCGCGGCAATCGCCAGCAAGGCGGTGTGGGAAATCATGCGCGGACAGGGCTATGGCCGTATCGTGATGACAACTTCGTCCTCGGGCCTCTACGGCAATTTCGGCCAGGCCAATTACGGCGCGGCGAAAATGGCGCTGGTCGGGTTGATGCAGACTCTCGCGATCGAGGGCGAGAAGTACGATATTCGCGTCAACTGTCTCGCCCCGACGGCAGCAACCGGCATGACCGAGGGCGTATTGTCCGACGCCAGCCTCGCCGCGCTCGATCCGGCTTTGGTCAGCCCCGGACTGCTCGCGCTGGTTAGCGAGGACGCGCCGACCCGCGCGATTCTGTGCGCTGGCGCTGGACATTTCGCGACCGCCAACGTCACTCTGACCGATGGCATCCAGATCGGCGGCGGCGCGGATGCGGGCGAGCAACTCGCCGCACGCTGGACCGAAGCCGCGGATCGTGTGGGCGAGATCGTTCCGGCCTATGGCTTTACCCAGGCCGAGCGCGAACTGGCAGCAGCGGGCGTCAACGTGCCGGCGGTGGCGATCGCGCGCTGAGCCGTGATCGACGAGGGGCTCGCGGGACACGGCCTGTCACCCGACCCTCCGCATTCCGCTCGATTGCGCGACGCGTAGATGGCGCAAACTAGGCGCAACCCATCCCACGCCATGTCACTAAAGGCGCGATATAGTGTTGGAAAACTGTGCGCATTATCGCAACCAAATCGTCCGGAATGGGACCATTCGACCATTGCTCTGACTAATCAATAGCTTGGGTGCAAAGTGGCGGAGAGGGTGGGATTCGAACCCACGTTACGGTTCCCCGTAAACCGCATTTCGAGTGCGGCGCGATCGACCACTCTGCCACCTCTCCGCGAGGGGTCCGCAGGGCAATGACATGCCGCTCCGTCCGGTCGAGCGGGCGCCTCTAGACCAAGGTTGGCGTGCGTGCAAGCGCCTTGCGCACGCTTCTTGTGCGGACACGAAAGCGCACTAGATTATGCTTATGACTCGCGCCTCCGACCCGCTCGATCTGGCGATTGCCGGCGTTCCCCTCCCCCCGGTCGCGCACGCGCGCTTCAACCTTGGCGATGTGGTTCGGCACCGGCTGTTCGATTTCCGTGGGGTGATTTTCGATATCGACCCGGTCTTCGCCAATACCGACGAATGGTATGAGGCAATCCCGGAGGATGTCCGCCCGCGCAAGGACCAGCCTTTCTATCACCTGCTCGCCGAAAATGCCGAGTCGAGCTATGTCGCCTATGTCAGCCAGCAGAACCTGGTCGCGGACGACAGCGACGAGCCGGTCGACCATCCGGCGATCGGCGGATTGTTCGAGGAGCTGGGCGGCGGGCGCTACAAGCTGAAGCGCGAGCATCGGCATTAGGTCGTTCGAGAAGTTGGTTCACGCAAAGGCGCAAAGGCGCAAAGATTGTGGCTCTGCCGCGCCAGCGGCTGGGATTTCTTCCAACACCGCACCAAATCGCCGAGCTGGAGAGGATCTGCGCGCTCCGCGCCAAAGGCTGTGACCTTCGCGCCTTTGCGCCTTTGCGTGAACCAATTCTTCTTCTTTCTCCGAGGTGGCAGGCTTTCGGGCGAAAGCCGTCCATAATTGTTGACTTCCCCGACCGAATCCCATAACCGCGCCGTTCCTCCCGCCGGGCTTGTCCTGCGCGGGCACATGCTTTTGAAATTGAGATGAGGCCCATGTTCGCTATCGTGCGCACGGGCGGCAAGCAGTATCGCGTTGCCGCAGGAGACAAGATCGTCGTCGAGAAGCTCGACGGCGAAGCCGGTTCGACGATCACCCTGGGTGACGTGCTGCTCGCTGGCGAAGGTTCGGATCTGAAGTCGACCGACGGCCTGACCGTTTCGGCCGAGATCGTCGCCCAGCAGAAGGGCGAGAAGATCGTCATCTTCAAGAAGCGCCGTCGGCAGAACTATCGCCGCAAGAACGGCCATCGCCAGAACCACACGATCCTGAAGATCACCGCGATCGGTGCACAGGAGACCAAGAAGAAGGCCGCAAAGGCCAAGGCGACCGAGGGCGATGCCCCGGCGGCCGCGGAAGCGTAAGGAGTAATCCGAAAGGGCACATAAGAAGGCAGGCGGCTCTCCGCGCAACGGTCGCGACTCGCAGTCCAAGCGTCTCGGCGTGAAGAAGTTCGGTGGCGAAGTCGCCATTGCCGGCAACATCCTCGTCCGTCAGCGCGGCACCAAATACTATCCGGGCGTCAATGTCGGCATCGGCAAGGACCACACCCTGTTTGCGCTTACCGACGGCCGCGTGCGATTCCACGACGGCAAGCTCGGTCGCAAATTCTGCTCGGTAGAAATGATTGCGGCTGCGGCCGAATAAGCTGGGCGACCATCCGGGTTGCCCGCCAGGGTGACCCGGGTCTCCAAATCTGGAGACCGCAAAAGGGAGACGGGTCACCCCGGTCTCCCTTTTTTATTGCTCCCTCCCCACCCCAACTGTCGCGCTCCGGTCATCATGTCCGGGCATCGGCGGGTCCGCGAGGAGAGTAAGATGTTCGCACGTACACAGCGGCTGATGCTGCGGCCCGGCTGGATCGAGGATGCGCCCGAACTGGCGCGCGCGATCGGCCATCATGAGGTCGTGCGCAACCTCAGCCGCGCGCCCTGGCCCTATGCGGTGAGCGACGCCGAAGAATTTCTGATGACCGAGCGCAAGGCGAGCGACCTGCCCGTCTTCCTGATCTGCGCGCTCGACGGCGGCACCAGCCGCATCGTGGGCTGCATCGGGCTGGACCGGATGGAGCGCGGCACGGTCGAGCTCGGCTATTGGATCGCACCCAAAGCCTGGGGTCGCGGCTATGCGACCGAGGCGGGCCGCGCGGTGATCGACATCGCCCGCACGCTGCGCATCCCCACGCTCACAGCCAGCCACTTCGCCGACAACCCGGCATCCGGCCGCGTCCTGCGCAAGCTCGGCTTCCGCCCGACGGGACGCACGGTCCAGCGCCACTCGCTCGGACGCGGCGGCGCGGATGTGACGGTGGAGTTCGAACAGCGCCTGTCGGACTCGGACTGCACCGACCCGTGCGACCGAATGGCGGCGTGAGACACTAAAAGCCCCTCCCCTTGGCTCTTAAGCCCCTCCCCTTCAGGGGGGGTGGGGTGGGGTGGGGCGTCTATGTCTCACCGAGACTGCATTCCATGCAAGCAACTGGCGGCCAAGGTGGTCTCAACGGACGTTTCAAACTCCGGGGCGAGCGGTCATTGCCACGCTTTAACGACCTCGGCGCGAACTGCCGCTACAAGTGCGTCATAAACTCGGTTCACGAAGTTGCGCCCATCGATTGGCTTCCGCAAACGCACGGCCACTCCGAAGCCGGCACGCAGGAATGGCCTGATGTCGTCCTTAGCGCCCTCCGACGCATTCCAGTCGCGCAATTCTCGAATGATGGCTTTCCGGTGCTCCACAGAGCCGCCGGTCGTGGCGGCCGTGATCGCGCCCTCCAGCTACCCGAAAAGGATATCGAAATCTTGGTTAAAGTGGCAGGCCATCAGGTTCTGGAGCAACGGCCAGCGCGCTTCGGCATAATCCCAAAATTCACGCCGCCGCATAGTCATTAGCCGATCGTGCCACCGGCCCATGCGCTTCGCAATGGCACCTAGTTCAGACCGTTCGCCAAGAGGATAGGCCCCACCCCAACCCCTCCCCTGAAGGGGAGGGGCTTGA
>CAZWZP010000084.1:0-124 GCA_964638925.1 uncultured Stakelama sp.
GACTATCTGGTCGGCTTCACCCTGTCGCCGGTGCTGTGGCGCAAGCTGCCCGGCGCCAAGTCGGCCGGGCGCGTCCAGTCGGTCGCCTTGCGCCTGATCGTCGAGCGCGAGCGTGAGATCGAGC
>CAZWZP010000084.1:213-1042 GCA_964638925.1 uncultured Stakelama sp.
AGAAGCTCGACCGGCTGTCGATCGGGACCGAAGGCGTCGCGATGCGCGCCAAGGCTGCGGTCGAACAGGGCCGCTTCACCGTCGCCAGCGTCGAGACCAAGCCGGCGATGCGCAACCCGCCGCCGCCCTTCACCACCTCTACCCTGCAACAGGAAGCGGCGCGCAAGCTCGGCTTCTCGGCCAGCCATACGATGCGGATCGCGCAGGCGCTGTATGAGGATGGCGCGATCACCTATATGCGTACCGACGGCGTGCAGATGGATGGCAGCGCGATCGACGAGGCGCGCAAGGCGATCGTGAAGCGCTATCAGGCGAGCTACATCCCCGACAAGCCGCGCCAGTATCAGACCAAGGCCAAGAATGCGCAGGAAGCGCATGAGGCGATCCGCCCGACCGATTTCAGCAAGGACAAGGCCGGATCGGGCGACCATGCCCGCCTGTATGACCTGATCTGGAAGCGCGCGCTCGCCAGCCAGATGTCGAGCGCACGGATGGAGCGGACCACGGTCGAGCTGGAAGAGCCGACCGGGCAGGACGCGCTGCGTGCGACCGGCCAGGTGGTGATCTTCCCCGGCTATCTCGCGCTCTACGAAGAAGGCCGCGACGATGAGGGCGACGAGGATAGCCGCCGCCTGCCGGTGATCCGTCAGGGCGACACGCCGGCCAAGAAGGGCGTCGACGCCGAGCAGCATTTCACCCAGCCGCCGCCGCGCTTCTCCGAAGCCTCGTTGGTCAAGCGACTCGAAGAACTTGGCATCGGCCGCCCCTCGACCTATGCCTCGATCATTCAGGTGCTCAAGGACCGCGCCTATGTGCGGGTCGAGAAGAA
>CAZWZP010000084.1:1116-5547 GCA_964638925.1 uncultured Stakelama sp.
AATTACGACTTCACTGCGGGGCTTGAGGAAGAGCTGGATGATGTGTCGGGCGGACGGGCCGGCTGGCAGGCGGTGCTCGATGCGTTCTGGCGCGACTTCCGCCCGCGCACCGAAGAGGTGATGGAGCGCAAGCCGAGCGAGGTGACCGCCGAGCTCGACAAGTTCCTCGAACCCTATCTCTTCCCCGACAAGGGCGATGGCACCGACCCCCGGCTTTGCCCGTCCTGCGGCGTGGGCAAGCTCGCGCTGCGCGGCGGCAAGTTCGGTGCGTTCGTTGCCTGCTCCAACTATCCCGACTGCAAATTCACCCGGCGCTTCGGCCAGCCGGGCGGTGCGGATGGCGGCGATAGCGGGCCGGAAGTGATCGGGCAGGACCCGGAGACGGGCGAGGATATCTCGCGCCGCTCGGGCCGGTTCGGTCCTTATATCCAGCGCGGCGAGGGCAAGGAGGCGGCGCGTGCGTCGATTCCCAAGGATCTTCCCGAGCTGGATCTGGACTGGGCGGTCAAATTGCTCAACCTGCCGCGCACGATCGGTAATCATCCAGAAACGGGCAACCCGATCACCGCGTCGATCGGCCGCTATGGCCCTTATCTCGCGCATGACGGCAAATATGCGCGGCTGGCCTCGACTGCCGAAGTGTTTGAGACCGGCATGAACGCTGCAGTGGTCAAGCTCGCCGAAGCAGCGGCGGGCGGTGGGCGACCGCAGCGCGGATCGCGCGAGCCGCTCAAGGTCATGGGGGTGCATCCGGTGTCGGGCGCGGAGATCAAGCTGATGGAGGGGCGCTATGGCGCGTATCTCACCGACGGCACGACCAATGCGACCCTGCCCAAGACGGTCGATCAGGCGGCGCTGACGCTGGACGAAGCGGTCCAGCTGATCGACGCCAAGGCAGCCGCTGGTCCCGCCAAGAAGAAGGGCGGGCGCAAGGCTCCGGCGAAAAAGGCTCCGGCAAAGAAGGCCGCGCCGAAGAAGAAGGCGGCGGCGAAGAAGGAGTAACGGATCAGGCCGCGCGCAGGCTCGTCATCTGCAGCCAGGCGCGCGCCTGTTTCTGCGCTTCGATGATTTCGCGCGCGGTCATTTCTTCCGCGACTTCGGCCCGCATATAGGGGGCGTGGGCGCTGCCCTTCAGGGCGGCGATGTTGAACCATTTATGGGCTTCGATCAGGTCCATGTCGACGCCCGACGCGCCGCTCGAATAGACCATCCCGAGCTCATAGGCCGCGTCGGCGCTACCGCGCGCCGCATCCGCCAGCCGGCTGTCGATCAGGAACTGAGCGCTCTTAATGCTGTTGCCCATGACTTTGCCCCACTTTTGATCGCTCTCATCATGGAAGCGAGCTTGGGGCATTCATGGTAACCAAATGGTTAACGGTGTTTACCGTTCATTCCGGCGCTGCCACCGCAACATTGCCGATCAGGCGCGTGCCCGCAATCCGTGCGGCGGCGAGCAGGCGGCGGGGCTGTCCCGCGACCGGCGCGGCGAGGCTCGCGGCATCGACCAGTTCGACATAATCGACCTCGAATCCAGCCGCTTCCAGCGACGCGCGGGCGGTGGCCAGTGTGGCAGCGGGATCGTCGCCCTTCTCGATGCCGCGCGCGGCGACACCCAGCGCGCGCGGCAACGCGACTGCAGCGGTGCGATCCTCGGGCGCGAGATAGGCGTTACGCGAGGAGAGAGCGAGGCCGTCATCGTCGCGCTGCGTCGGCACGCCGCGCACGTCGATATCGAAATCGAGGTCCGCGACCATCCGCCGGATCACCGCCAGCTGCTGGAAATCCTTCTCGCCGAACAGCGCGACATCGGGCTTCACCTGGTTGAACAGCTTGGCGACGACCGTCGCGACGCCGTCGAAATGGCCGGGCCGGGCCGCACCGTCGAGCGGCTCGCTGACGCCCGACACCGCGATGTTGGTCGCGTGCCCTTCCGGATACATCACCTCGACCGGCGGCATCCACAACAGGTCAACGCCCGCCTCGGCCAGCATCCGCGAATCCGCCAGTTCCTTGCGCGGATAGCGGGCCAGATCCTCGTTCGGACCGAACTGCTTGGGGTTGACGAAGATCGACACCACCACCCGCTGACCGACCAGCTTCGCCTGCGCCACCAGCGCCATATGCCCGGCATGGAGCGCGCCCATTGTGGGGACGAAGGCGATCTTCTCCCCATTGGCGCGGAATCCCGAAACGGCATCGCGAAGGTCGGAGAGCTGACGGATGGTTTGCACGCGTACAAGGCCTTGGATATGGAACGAAGCGCGGCCTTCTATGGGGGGCGGGCCGAGTGTTCAATCAGGGAAGTTGAGTGACCGACGCATCGAACCCGCTGCATGTGATCGTCTTCGCCAACGAAAAGGGCGGGACCGGCAAATCGACGACAGCCGTCCACACCGCGATTGCGCTCGCGATGAAGGGCGCGCGCGTGTCGTGCCTCGACCTCGATCATCGCCAGCGCACGATGGGCCGGTATCTCGACAACCGGCGCCAGACCATGGAGCGCGCCGGGCGGCCGCTGCCGATGCCGCGCTACGAAACCCATGATGGCGAGAATATCGCCCGCTTTTCCGAGAGCCTGGAGCGGCTGGGGCAGGATACCGACTTCCTGATCATCGACACGCCGGGGCGCGATGACAAGTTCGGGCGGATTGCGATCACCAATGCCGACACGCTGGTGACGCCGATGAACGACAGCTTCGTCGATTTCGACCTGATCGGAGAGGTCGATCCCGACACGTTCCGGGTGACGCGGCCGAGCTTTTATTCCGAACTGATCTGGGATTCGCGCAAGCGCCGCGCCAAGGCGGACGGGCAGACGATCGACTGGGTCGTCCTGCGCAACCGGATGCAGCATATCGAGGCGCGCAATATGAAACGCGTGTCGGAAGCGATCGACCAGCTCGCCAAGCGCGTCGGTTTCCGCGTCATCCCCGGCCTCTCGGAGCGCGTGATCTATCGTGAGCTGTTCCCCAAGGGGCTGACCATGCTCGACAGCCGCGAATTTGGCGAAATGGGCCTCGCCCATGTCGCCGCGCGGCAGGAATTGCGTGAAATGATGGCGGGTCTGGCGCTGCCTGAGGTCGAGGCGACGATGCCGCTCTTCGCATGATTGCGAAATTCCTGATTGCGCTGCTGGTCGGGTGGCTTGGCTGGCGGCTGTGGCATGGCTGGGGGCGCAGGCTGCCCGGCACGCCGATACCGCCGCCCGCACCGCAACCACGCGACTCAGCCGAGGCCGAGGCGTGTGCCATTCTCGGTATCGCGCCGGGCGCGGCGCCGGAGGAGATTCGCGCCGCGCACCGCCGCCTGATCACCAGCGTCCACCCCGATCGCGGCGGTTCCCCGGAGCTGACCCGTCAGGTCAACGCCGCACGCGACACGCTGCTAAAACCAACGCTGGGGCCGAAAAACTGAAACGCATTCCATCGGGACGCGTTTGGAGGTTGCACTTTACGTGACGCGCGCGAAATGAAGCGCGTCGCATTCCCCATGGAGGCCCAATGACCCATCGTTTCGATCCGACCTCGCTGCGCGAATATGACATTCGCGGAATCGTGGGCAAGACGCTGGGGCCGGACGATGCGCGCGCGATCGGGCGCGGCTTTGCCACCCTGCTCCGCCGCGCGGGCGGGCATCGCGTTGCGGTCAGCCGTGACGGGCGCGTCTCGTCCCCGGTGCTGGAGGCCGCACTGATCGAAGGGCTGACCGGATCGGGCTGCGATGTGGTGCGGATCGGCCTCGGATCGACGCCGATGCTCTATTATGCCGAAGCCACGCTGGAAGTGGATGGCGGCATCCAGATAACTGGCAGCCACAATCCCGGCGATTATAACGGCTTCAAGATGGTGTTTCAGCACCGTCCGTTTTTTGGGGCCGACATCCAGACGCTCGGGCGCATGGCGGCCGAGGGTGACTGGGATGAGGGCGAGGGCACCGTCGCCGACGCCGATATTCTCGACAATTATGTCGGGCGCCTGCTCGCAGGCTATGCGGGTGGCAGCTTCCGCATCGGCTGGGACTGCGGCAATGGCGCGTCGGGGCCGGTGATCGAGAAGCTGGTGAAGCTCCTGCCCGGTGAGCATCATACGCTGTTCACCGATGTGGACGGCAGTTTCCCCAATCATCATCCCGATCCCACCGAAGAGAAGAATCTGGCGCACCTCAAGGCCCTGGTCGCGGAGAAGAACCTCGATTTCGGACTGGCCTTCGACGGCGATGGCGACCGCATCGGGGCGATCGACGGGCAGGGCCGGGTGATCTGGGGCGATCAGCTTCTGTCCATTCTGGCTGAACCGGTGCTGCGCAAGGATCCCGGCGCGACGATCATTGCCGACGTGAAGGCCAGCCAGGCGCTGTACGACCGCATCGCCGAGCTGGGCGGGCAGCCGCTGATGTGGAAGACCGGCCACAGCCTGATCAAGACCAAGATGA
>CAZWZP010000084.1:5604-5834 GCA_964638925.1 uncultured Stakelama sp.
TATTACGGGTTCGACGACGCGCATTATGCCGCGGTCCAGCTGATCAACGCGGTGCACCTGATCGGCACGTCGATGAGCGCGATCCGCAGCGCGATGCCGGCGATCGTCAACACGCCCGAAATGCGCTTCCAGGTCGATGAAAGCCGCAAGTTTGCGGTGATCGACGAGGTGCTGGCGCGGCTCAAGGCGGAAGGCGCCGACGTCAACGACACCGATGGCGCACGGGTCAA
>CAZWZP010000084.1:5854-12190 GCA_964638925.1 uncultured Stakelama sp.
TGCTGCGCGCATCGAACACCCAGGACGTGCTCGTCGCCCGCGCCGAGGCCAAGGATCAGGCGGCGCTGGAGCGGCTGCTCGCCATGATCGACGCGCAACTCGCCGCCAGCGGGCTGGAGCGCGGGCCGCAGGCGGGGCATTGAGCGACGCGGTCGCCTCGTACCTCGCTGTGCTCGACCCGGCCGATCGCGCGATGCTCGACGCGCTGCGGGCGATCGTAGCGGGGGCGGCGCCCGATCTGGTCGAGGAGATCAAGTGGAACGCGCCCAGCTTTCGCGACGACGCCGACCACAAGGTAACGCTCGGGATCGAGCGCAAGGGCGGGCTGCGGGTCGTTCTCCACCGCGGCACGCGCAAGCTCGACCCGCTCGATCTGCGTGCGCTGGACACTGACGGCATCGCGGCGTGGCCGGCGACCGACCGCGCGGTGGTGACGCTGGCCGACCGGGCGGCGATCGACGCGGGCGAGTCGGCGCTTGCCGCGCTTGTCCGCCGCTGGATTGCTGCGACCCGCTGAGACTTGATCGCTGGACCTTTGCGGTGGCAGCTCCCAAATGGGGGGCATGGCTCCCCCCGCCCCCCAGATCATCCGCGTCATCGACCTTGAGACGACCGGGCAAGCGCCGCCGCAGCATGGCGTGTGCGAAATCGGCTGGCAGGACGTTGCGCTGGGCAAGGATGGCCGCTGGGAGCTGGAAGGGGAGGGCGGTGCGCGCCTCGTCAACCCCGGCCGCCCGATTCCGCCGCTGACGATGGCGATCCACCATATCCGTGACGAGGATGTCGCCGACGCATCCTGGTGGCACGATGTCGCCCGCCCCGTGCTCGATCCGTGGCCGCGCCGCGTTGCGCTGGCAGCGCATCGCGCGAGTTTCGAGGAGCAATTCTGCACGCCGGCGCTGACCCGTGGAGCCGACTGGATCTGCACGTACAAATGTGCGCTGCGGCTGTGGCGCGACAGCCCGGGATTTTCGAACCAGTTCCTGCGCTATTACCGGATGCCCGAGGGGCTGGAGCATGAACGCGGTCTGCCCGCGCACCGCGCCTTTCCCGACGCCTATGTCACCGCGCATCACCTGCGCGACATGCTGAACGAGGTGAGCGTCGCGCAGCTGATCGAATGGTCGAAGCTGCCCGGCCTGCTTCCCCGCGTTCGCTACGGCCCCGATCGCGGCAAGGAATGGAGCGAAATCGACGACGAGGCGCTCGACGGTTTTCTGCAGGATCGCGACGAGGACATTCGTTACACCGCACAGGTCGAGCTGGAACGACGCCGCGGCCGGGGCCCGGAGTTCAAACCGGTCCGCCAGCCGCAGCTCTTGTGAGCGGGATCAGTATTTGACGCGCTTGCTCTTGATCTTGCGTGCTTTCAGCATCGTTTGAACGCTGTCGGGGCCGGCAAGATGGCCAGCGCCTACCGCCATGAACACGACGCCCGGCTTGGCCAGCCGCGTCTGGATCCACTCGGCCCAGCGGGCATTGCGATCAGCGAGCAGCATCTTGCTGAGCTCCGGCGAGCTGCGCATGGCATCGTTCATGATCGTGGCGAGCGCGTCGGCGTCGCCCTTTGCCCAGGCGTCGATCATCGGGGCAAAGGCGGTTTCGACATTTTCCAGCTGCTCGATCGATTCGGTCAGGAACTGGATCTGCGCGGCTTCGGACAGGCTGTTGAAAAAGCCGAACTGCATTTCGATGCTTTCGACGCCCGATACCGGCTTGTTCGCGGCCTTGGCCGCCGCGTCGAGGGTCGCCTCGGCACCCGAGGCGGGGTTGTAGCCGGCCTTCATCAGCGCGACCAGGCTGAGCTGGCTTGCCGCGAACCACGGGCGAAAGCGATCGACCGCCTGTGCTGGCAGGCCTGACGCTTCTACTGCCTTGGTAAAGGCGGCGCGCTTGTCGGCCGGCAGCTTCTCGGTCAGCGTAGGACCGGCGGGCAGCAGCGCATAATTCATGATGATCGGCTGAATGCTCGCCGGATCGGGCATCGGGCCGATTTCGGTGACCATCTCGTCACTGCTGTCGAACGCCTGCTTTACCCGGCCCTGGAACCAGCGCAGCTCGGGGCTGAGCACATGGACCGTGCCGAACAGATAAATGGTCGTGTCCTTGTCCTTGACCACCCACAAAGCGGGCTTGGCATCGCGCGGTTTGGCCGCCGACTGGGGCGCAGGCGCAGGCGCGGTTTGGGCAAGCGCGGCGGGAGGCAGGAACAGCAGCGCAAGCGCGAGGACTGCGCGTGAAAGCTGGGTCTTCATCATCATCTCCAGAACAAGGGGAAAGCGGGTATCGGTCGGGTCAGGGACGTAATTTCTTGTAGCCATAGGCCAGCAGCATCACCGCGAAGGTTGCGACGGCGAGCGCTTCATGTTGCGGCTCGCGCACCAGTCCGCCGCGCCACCACAGATACCAATTGGCGTAGAGCGCGAGGTAGAAGTTGAGCGCGATCGCCGACGCCCAGAGGTTGTCGCGCCGCTCCAGCTCGTCGGTGACACGATTGTAGCGCCATCCGCCATAGGCGATTGCGATCGTGGTGATCAGCGACGCGGCGATGGCCCAGGCGGCGGGGATGCCTTCAAGGAATTCGCCGCCATCCACCTCGAACATCGCCGAGAAGAAACCGACGACTGCGCCCGCGCCCATCAGGGTGAACAGGATGATCCGCTGGCGCCGCGTGCGGGCGCGGGCGGCGGCCAGGCCGTCCTTGATTTCATTCGGCATCGTTGTGCTCCGCGTCATCGAAAATCTCCTCGATGCTCAATCCGAACAGTCGGGCGATGCGGAAGGCGAGCGGGAGCGAGGGATCATATTTCCCCGTCTCGATCGCGTTCACCGCCTGTCGCGACACGCCGAGATGGCCGCCAAGCTCCGCCTGGCTCCAATTGCGTTCGGCGCGCAGCACTTTGAGGCGGTTCTTCACAGGCCGTCACTGCTCCATGACATTATGTCATCCACGGATGACTATATGTCAGGTTAGCATGACATGCGTCAAGCGCGTTTTTTGCCCCGCGGAATCGCGGCGACGATTGCGGCGGCCAGCGTGCCGATGCACAGCAGATAGGGGAAGGCGAACCCCGTTGGCCCGAAGGCAAAGGGCTGGAGCAGGAACACGGTCACGAATCCGGTGATGAGCGCGGCGATCACCGACGCGGTCGTGCCGCGCGTCGTGAACAGGGCGACGGCATAGACGCCGAGCAGCCCGGCATAGGCGAACACCATCACCGACAGCACGAATTCGAGCAGCGGCATGTCGCTATGCTTCTGCCAATAATAGCTCAGCACCGCGGTCGCGAACATCGCCACCGCCACCGCCGCCATGCCCCAGCGCCCGGCGTGGACATAATGCCGGTCCTCCGCCCCACCATGCGCCTCGCGCCACGGGCGGTAGAAATCGCTGACCACCACCGATGACATTGAATTGAGCGCCGAGGTGACGGTCGACACCGCCGCCGCGATCACCCCGATCGTCACCAGCCCGCGCAGGCCGGGGGGCAGCTGGGTCAGGATGAAATGGACGAAGATCGTGATCTTCTCGCCCGCGAAATTCGCCGAAACGCTGTTGGTCGCGCCCATCAGATCGGGCCGGTCGTAGAAGATGTGCAGCATCACCCCGATCGTCACGAAGATCGCGATGACGGGAACGCTGCCCAGGGCGGACAGGATCAGGCTGCGTGCACCGGTCTTGGCATCGGGGCTGGCGAGCAGCCGCTGGGTGGTATCCTGATCCAGCCCGGCGCTGGCGGTGTTGAGCAGGAACAGCCCGGTGACGGCGGCAAGCAGGGTGAACGGCTTGGACAGATCGGTCGACAGGTCGAACAGTCGCAGCTTGTTCACCCCATCGGGCGCGTTGCGCAGCGCGTCGATCAGCGCCGCGTTATCCAGCGGGATGGCGGCGCGCAGGAAGATCAGCACGGCGATGGCGGCACCGGCATAGACGATGAACTGCACGAAGTCGTTCCAGATGACGGACTTGAGGCCCCCGCGCAGCGTGAAGACAAGGCTCGCGACCATCAGCATGGCGGCGGCGAGGATGATCGAGCGCGCGTCGATCGCATTGAACCCCACCATCGCCACCGCGATCGCCGCCAGATAGACGCGCGCGCCGCCCGACAGGATGCGCCCCGCCAGATACATGCCCCCCGCCCAGCGCATCGCCCGCGCGTCATAGCGCGTCTCGAGCAGCTCATAGACCGTGGCGACGCGCAGCGCGTAGAAGCGCGGGATCAGCACATGCGCGACGAAGAACGCCGCCAGCACCGCGCCTACTACTGCGCCCAAATAGCTGTAATCGCTTCGATATCCGTAATCGGGCGCGCCGAGGAACGTCGCGGCCGATTGCTGCGTCGCCAGCACCGACACGGCGGCCAGCCATGCCGGAACGCTGTTCCCCGCGAGGAAATAATCCCCCGCATTGCGCGTCTCGACCCGGTTGAAATGCCAGGACAGCCCGGCCAGCACGGCAAGGTAAAGCCCGACCACCAGCCAGTCGAGCGCGGCGAAATGCAGCATCATCGGCAAGGTGTAGCAGAGGCGTTGCCGACGTCACGCGGCAAGTTGCGGCGCGCTGAGGGAACGACTCCCGGTCGCGTGCTCCCCGGTTGGCGACGGGTACCCGCATCTGCGCGATATCCGATCCCGGTTGCGTGTGCGCGCCAACCCCGCCACACAACAGAGGATCGAAGGGGGTAATGAATGGCGAGCGCTGTTGCGGACACCGGCTATGACACGGCGGCGATCGCGCGGCGCTGGCTGACGGACTATCGCGCCGCGACCCCTGCGACCGACATGCTCTACGCCGCCGGGCTCGACGACCCGGCGTGGAATGCCGCGCTGGAGGAGCTTGCCGAGCGCGCGGGCGAGGATCTGACCGCCGCGCGTGAGCGGGCGCAGCGCCATGCCGAGGATATCGGCACCGGTTTCCGCATTCCCGGCGAGGGCGAGGAACGGCCCTGGCCGCTCTCGCCGGTCCCGCTGCTGATCGAAAAGGGCGAATGGCAGGGAATTGCCGAGGGCGTCGCGCAGCGTGCCGACCTGCTCGAAGCGATCCTTGCCGACAGCTATGGCGAGCAGAATCTGGTCCGCGGCGGCAGCCTGCCCGCATCGTTGCTGACCGGCAGCCCCTATTTCCTGCGCCCGATGATGGGGCTGGAGCCGCCCGGCGGCTGCCACCTCCACTTTGTCGCATTCGACCTGTGCCGGGGACCGGCGGGCGAGTGGCGCGTGCTCGCCGATCACCTGCGCGCACCGGCGGGGGCCGGCTATGCGCTGGAAAACCGGCTGGCGATCGCGCGGATGCTGGGGGGCTTGCAGGGACGGCTCAATATCGAGCGGCACGCGCCGTTCTTCGCGGCTTTCCGCGAGGGGATCGCGGCGCGCTGTCGCCGCAGCGATCCGCGCATCGGTCTGCTGACGCCGGGCCGCCTCACCCCCAGCTATGCCGAACAGGCGCATCTCGCGCGTTATCTCGGCTTCCTGCTGGTCGAGGGCGGCGACCTCGCGGTGCTCGACGACCGGGTGTATCTGCGCACCATCGCGGGATTGAAGCGCGTCGATGCGCTGTGGCGGCGCGTCGATCCGCGGATGATCGACCCGCTCGCGTTCGACTCGCACTCGGCGATCGGCGTGCCCGGCCTGATCGACGCGATGGCGCAGGGGGAGGTGGTGATCGCCAACTCGCCCGGCGCGGGAATGCTGGAGGCACCCGCCTTCGCCGCATTCCTGCCGCGCGTCTGCGCCCGCCTGACCGGCGAGAGCCTGAAGCTCGCCAATATCGCGACCTGGTGGTGCGGCCAGCCGCGCGAATGCGCCGAAGTTGCCGGCGACCTCGACAATATGGTGATCGCCCCGGCGTTCGGCGTCGCGACCAATGTGCTGACCGATGCAATGCTGGGCTCGGCCATGTCGCCCGAGCAACGCGCCGCGCTCATCGCCGATCTCGAACGCCGGCCGCAGGATTATGTCGGTCAGGAAGTCGTGCGCCTGTCGACCATGCCGGTGGTCAGCGATGGGCGGATCGAGGCGCGCCCCTTTACGCTGCGCGTGTTCGCGGCGCGCGGCGCGGACGGCAGCTGGCACGTCATGCCCGGCGGCTTCGCGCAGATCGGCGAAAAGCCCGATGCGCGCGCGGCGGTGATGGGGGAGGGCAATTGGTCCGCCGATGTCGTCATCCATGGCGGCGAACCGGTCGCGCCAGTGACCCTGCTCCAGCGCAGCGACACCACCCAGCTGCGCCGCAACCCCGGCACTTTGCCCAGCCGGGTCGCGGATAATCTCTTCTGGCTCGGTCGCTATCTGGAGCGCGGTGAGGCCCGGCTCGGCGTGATCCGCGCGCTGCTCGGC
>CAZWZP010000085.1:0-9031 GCA_964638925.1 uncultured Stakelama sp.
GCGATCGGCCCGCTCCAGCGCGGTCCAGGCGCGGTAGGGGGACAGCAGCAGCAGCATGGGGGTCAGCCGCCCGTCCCATTCCCACCAGGTTCCCCAGGTCGGCCGTCCCCAGATCGAACCGGTGATCAGGCACAAAGCGGCGAACACCGCCCCGACCGGCGCCGTCGCCCGTGCCGCCAGCGCCGCCAGTGGGTGCCGCCAGACGAGATAGACAAAGCACGCGATCGCCAGCGCGCTCCATCCGCCCATGCCCAGCCATGCGCTTGGCACATGGATGTACAGGATGCGGACGCTTTCCTTCTGCAGATAGTCCGGCGGGGTCTGCGTCAGCCCGCCCCATGCGCCGACAAGCGTGAGCAACAGCCCGCTCCAGAACAGGATGGGCGTCAACGGGCGCGCAATCTTCAGGAAGCGCGTGGGATTGGCGAGTGCATGGATCACGGCGTTTCGCCGCTCTTAAGCGGATTCGTCGGCGAGTCCAAATGCGATATGCAGCTTCACCCGAGCTGTCAGGCGATCAGCGCCTCGAACTCCTCTTCGCTCAGCGGAATCTGGAACTCCAGCCCCGCCTCGAAGTCGTTCGACCACACCACGCGCGCAGCCCAATGGCCGACATGCGGCAGCGTCAGCCAGATGATCGAATCGCGGCGGATCGCCGAATAGGTCTCGATCTTTGCGCCATGCGTCGACAGGTCGACCACTTTGCACAACGCACGGTCGAGGCCGCCGCGACCGATCTTGGCGTCGAGCGAAACCGGCGCACGCGGCGCGCGGCGACGCCCGAGCACAGCGGGTTCGAATTCTGCGGTAAAGCTGCGTTTGCCCGTGAAAACCATGGGGCAAGGCTAATCAACGATGCCTAATGCCGCGTTAACGGCTCGCATACGCAAACGGCCCGCCCCGGATGCGGGACGGGCCGTGCAATCGGGTTCAGCCGGGCATGACGCCCGCGCCGCTCACTTCTTGGAGAGCGAGAGACCACCGAAACGCTTGTTGAAGCGCGCAACCTGACCGCCGCTGTCGAGCATCTGGCCGCGACCGCCGGTCCATGCCGGGTGCGCCAGCGGATCGATTTCCAGCTGCATCAGATCGCCTTCCTTGCCCCAGGTCGAGCGCGTCTCATAGACGGTGCCGTCGGTCATCTGGACCTTGATCATGTGATAATCGGGGTGCGTATCGGGCTTCACGTGTCTGTTCCTTGAATTTGCGCGCCGGTTTCCGACCGGCAACAAGAAGGCGCGGCCCCTAACAGAGCCGCGCGCTTGATGCAATGGAGTCCGGGAGCGGGCCGGTGCCGCAACCCAGATTACGCGCTGGGCGGGTCCGCAATCATCGCGGTGAATTCGCATTCGGTCGCCAGATCGTCGCCCAGATACGCGCGCCCTGCGAACTTGCAGATGCGCGAACGCTTCTGGACAAATTCCACCTCCAGCCGCAGCAGCACGCCCGGTTCGACCGGCTTGCGGAACTTCACCCCGTCGATCGACATGAAGTAGACGAGCTTGCCAGTCCCGGCGAGGCCAAGGCTCTCGACCGCCAGCACGCCCGCCGCCTGCGCCAGCGCCTCCACCTGAAGGACGCCGGGCATGATCGGCCTTCCCGGGAAATGCCCCTGAAAGAACTCCTCGTTGATCGACACCGCCTTGATCGCGACGATCCGCTCGTCGGGGATCAGCTGCTCGACCCGATCGACGAGCAGCATCGGGTAACGATGCGGCAGTGCCGCCATCACCCGCGTCACGTCGAGCGGGCCGATAGCGGCCTTTCCTTCGGCGGCGTCGCTCACCGGCCGGTGGGCGCCGGCTGCGTCGGAGCAGGCTGCTGCGCCGGCTGCTGCTGCGGCGGGGGAGCGACGGTCTGCACGCTCGGCAGCTGCTGATTAAGTGCCGCAAGCACCGCATCGGTGATGTCGATGTTGGTGGCCGAATAGAGAGTCGAATCCTTGGCGATCGCGATATGCGCGCCGCGCTGCTGCGAAATCTGCTCGATCACCGGGATCATCCGCTGCGCAACCTGCTGGTTTACATATTGAACGTTGCGCTGGAAGGTCTGCTGACGATCGGAGAACTGCTGCTGCGCGGTCGCCTGGCGCTGCTGGAATGCCTGGATGCGCGCGGTCAGCGCGGCGTCGGGCTTGCCGTTGGCAGCCTTCAGCGCCGCCTGAAGCGCGGTTTCCTCGGTCTGGAGCGGAGCGCCCTGCTGCTGCGCATATTGCTGCAGCTGGGTACGCTGCGCCTGAAGCTGGGTCGCAGCTGCGGTGCAGGCGGTGCATGAGCTCATGATGCGCTCGACATCGACGATCGCGACCTTTGAATCGACAAGCGCCTGCGCAGCAGCAGCGCCAGCGCCAAACGTCGCGCCCGCTACCGCGATCGCGGCGATGATGGTTTTGGTGTTACGCATTAGAATGCAGTCCCTACGTTGAATGTGAAGAGTTTGGTGTCGTCACCCTTCTGGGTGAGGAAGGCGTGCGCCAGATCGAGCCGCAGCGGCCCGAACGGCGAGTTCCAGTTGACGCCGATGCCAACCGACAAACGCGGCTTGGGCGAATTGCCGAGGAAGCGCTCGACGAACGGATCGGTCTGGATATTGTAGATGCTGTTTACCGAGGTGCCCGAGCAGGTGCCGCCCGCTGTCGTCGCAAAGCCGATGCTGCAGGTGGTGAGCTGGCCCGGAGCGACGGAATCAGAGATCGGTACTGCATAGAGCGGTACGCTATTACCGTTGACGATTGTGGTCTGCGGCGTCTGGATCGGCAGCAGCGATGGCGAACCATCGGCGTTGGTCGCTGGGGTGGCGCCGGCCCAAGCCGGGTTACTGGGATCGGTGAGGATCGTCTTCGACCCGTCGGCGTTGGTCAAGAAACGCGCCTGAGTAAACTCTGCCGTCTTGTTCGGCTCGCGCACACCCCAGTTTGCACCCGCCATCAAGAAGATAGACGGGCGGATCCCCATCTCGCGCGCGCCAGCGCCGAGCGGGATTTCGAGTTCAAGCTTGCCCAGATAATATGCGCGACCGCCGATTGCGTCGTCGAAAATCTGGTCTTCGTTGACAATCAGCGTCTGATTTCCACCGGCAACGCTTCCGGTATATCCAACGCGCTGAATGCGCGGTCCGACACCACGAATGTCAAATCCGCGGAACTGCGGCTCGCCAAGGAAGAAGCGGTCGGTAATACGAACCGGATCGACGCCCGCTGCGGTAGTCTCAAGGCTGTGAATATAACCGCCTTCAAGCCCCGCCGAGAAGATGAACCCGCTGCCGACATTCCAGTATTTATCGGCGTCAAAGCGCCCGCGCAGATACTTCACGTCGCCACCCAGCCCCGCAAAGTCGGTACCGACCACCAGCCGCTGCCCGCGCGTCGGACGCAGGCGGCTGTTGAGGCTGTCATAGATCAACGACAGTCCGACGCCCGACGTCCAGCGATCGCCGAGCGCGTCGCAGAGATAGCGACCGGCCTTGAGCGGGTCGCAGGCTCCATTGGTGAAAAATGTGCCCTCGTCGAGCGAGACCGTTTCATAGGTCAGCGAATAGCGGCCTGACAGCGTCCAGAATTCGGTCAGCGGTACACCCAGTACCACCTGACCACCGGTCGATACCTGCTCATAGGTCGTCCGGCGATCGGTGCCGAGATAGTTGAACGAATTATAGTCGCGACGGAACAGCGTCCCGCCCAGCGCGATATTCTGGTCGAACAGATAGGGTTCGGTGAACCCCAGCTCGACCGACTTCGAATAGCTCGAATAATCGGCTGACAGGCGCAGATCCTGACCCTTGCCACGGAAGTTGCGCTGGCGCACCGACCCCTGGAAGATGAACCGCTCAAGGCTTGAGAAGCCCGCCGACAGGGTCAGTTCGCCGGTCGATTTCTCCTCGACATTGGCGGTCAGGATCACGCGATCGGGCGCCGAACCTTCCTTCTGCTCGATCTCGAACTTCTCGTTGAAATAGCCGAGCGAGTTGATCCGGTCCTGCGACCGCTTGACCAGGAAGGTGTTGAACGCATCGCCTTCGGCGAGGCGCAATTCGCGGCGGATCACCTTGTCCTGCGTCTGGGTATTGCCGGTGATGTCGATCCGCTCGACATAGGTACGGCGCGCTTCGGCGATGTTGAACGCGATCGACATCGTCAGCGTCTCGCGGTCGCGCTTGAAGTCCGGGCTGACATTGGCGAAGGCGTAGCCGAATGCGCCGGCCGTTTCCGACAGCTGGTCGATCGTATCCTCGACCAGCTTGGCGTTGTACCAGTCGCCCTCTTTCATCGACAGATTCTTGGCGAGCGCCGTGTCGTCAAAATCGCGGATGTTGCTGTCCACGGTAACCGCGCCGAATTTGTAACGCGGCCCTTCCTCGATCACATAGGTGATGATGAAGTCGCGCTTGTCCGGGGTAAGTTCGGCGACCGCCGAAACGACACGGAAATCGGCATAGCCCTGGGTCAGGTAAAACTGGCGCAGCTTCTGCTGGTCATAGGCCAGCCGGTCCTGATCATAGCTCGTGTTAGAGCTCATGATGCTGGTCAGGCGGGCCTGCTTGGTCGCCATCTCGCCGCGCAGCTTGCCGTCGCTGAACTGCTCGTTGCCGATGATGTTGATCTGCCGGACCTTGGACTTGGGTCCCTCGCGCACTTCGAACACAACATCGACACGGTTCTGGTCGAGGCTGACCATCTTCGGCTCGACCGTCGCGGCAAAGCGGCCCTGGCGGCGATACAGCTCGACGATCCGTGCGACGTCCGCGCGCACCGCAGTGCGGGTGAACATCTGGCGCGGGGCGAGCTTGATTTCCTTGACGATCTTGTCGTCCTTCAGGCGCTTGTTGCCCTCAAGGATGACGCGGTTGATCACCGGGTTCTCACGCACGCGCAGCACGATGTCGCCCGACTCGACGCCCTCGATCGTGACGTCCGCGAGCAGTTCGCTCGCCAGCACGTCGCGGATCGCCTGGTCCAGGCTCTCGGTCGTATAGGTCTGCCCGACCCGCAGGCGGGTGTAGGACAGCACCGTCTCCGGCTCGAGCCGCTGGGTTCCCTCGACCCGCAGCGTGCGGATCGTGCGCGTTTCCAACGCTTCGGGAGCCGGAGCCGGCTGTTGCGCGGCCGGAGCTGGGGCTGGCGCCTGCTGGGCCTGCGCGGCGGTGGCGAGCGCGAACCAGGTCGTGCCAGCCAACAGGACCGCAGAGGCACGCGCGCCGAATTTTGTAACCTTGATAGCCGTCACCATCCCACCCCAGTCGGATTTAAGAGATTTTGGTCGGAAGCTTGCGCCCGTATGCACGCCCTGCCCCAACCGGTTCAGCCGATCAACCCGGCCAGGCTTCTCCACACGCCAAATGCGCCCAGATCGTTGAATGTCACCAACAGCATCAATGCCAGTATCGCCATCATGCCGCCGCGAAATGCCCATTCCATCACCTCAGGCTCGACGGGTTTCCGGCGCACCGCTTCGACCGCATAGAACAGAAGATGGCCGCCATCCAGCACCGGGACTGGCAGCAGGTTAATGAACCCCAGATTTATCGAGATGAGCGCGGCCATAATGACGAACTGCTCGAACCCGAGCGAGAGCATCTCGCCGGAATATTTGGCGATTCGCAACGGCCCGCCCAGCTCGCTGACCGGCACACGGCCCATGATCAGCTGACCCAGCCCGTCGATCATCGTCCCGACGAGAGACACAGTGCGATTCAGGCCGACCCCAGGTGCCTGCCACCACGCGACCGGCGTGCGGATCACCTCGCCACTCGGCGCGATGCCTAGAATTCCGCGGCTCGTCTCATTACCGAACCGGTCCTTTTCGACGCGCTTTCCAATGACCGCTTCGACGCTGGCGGGCTGACCGGCGCGAACAAAGTCGATCTGCACCTTCATTCCCGCGCGCAGCGCGGTGAAGTGCATCATATCCTCAAAGGTTTCGACCTGCCGCCCGCCAATCGCGACGAACCGGTCGCCCGGCTTCAGTCCAGCCGCCGCCGCTGGAGTGCCCGGCTGGATCGCGCCAGCGACCGCCGGCATTTTCGCCTCGCCATAGATACCGGCAAACGCGCCGAGAATCGCGATCGCGACCAGAAAATTGGTGATCGGCCCTGCCGCGACCACGATAGCGCGCTGCCACAGCGGCTTGGCCTGAAAGGTCTGCGCCCGTTCGGTCGCCGGAAGCGCCAGCCATTCGGGGCTGGGCTGGCCCGCCGGGTTCATGTCGCCCGCGAACTTGACATAGCCGCCGAGTGGCAGCCACCCGAACTTCCACCGCGTCCCGCGCTTGTCGGTAAAGCCCGCGACCTCGCGTCCGAACCCGATCGAGAATGCCTCGGCTTTGATCCCGAAATAGCGACCGGCAGCGTAATGACCCAGCTCGTGCACGAAGACGAGCGGCCCGATGATCAGGATGAAGGCGATCAGGTAGAGGAAGAAACCGGGATTTTCGGTCAAACGACGCAGTCCTTCACACGCTCGCCCGCCAAAATCCGCGCTTCCGCGTCGATCGCCAATACCTGATCGAGCGTATCCGGCGCGGCCGGGCTGTAGCGATCGAGGGTATCCGCGACGATTGCGGCAATTTCAAGAAAGCCGATTCGCCGCGCGAGGAACGCCGCAACCGCGACCTCATTCGCCGCGTTCAGGATCGCCGGACGCGCCCCACCCGCCGCGAGCGCCTCACGCGCCAGCTTCAGGCACGGGAAGCGCACATAATCCGGTGCCTCGAAATCCAGCCGGCCGATGGTGGCAAGATCAAGGCGCTGGCACGGGGTCTCCATCCGCCGCGGCCAGGCGAGGGCATGGGCGATCGGCACCCGCATATCGGGCGAGCCGAGCTGCGCCAGCATCGAGCCGTCGATATATTCGACCATCGAATGGATCACCGACTGGCGGTGGACGATCACGTCGAGCTGCGCGACCGTGACCGGGAACAGGTGGTACGCCTCCACCAGCTCCAGACCCTTGTTCATCATCGTCGCCGAATCGACGCTGATCTTGGCACCCATCGACCAGTTCGGGTGCGCCACCGCCTGTTCGGGGGTGATCGCCTTCATCTCGTCGAGACTGCGCTCGCGGAACGGTCCGCCACTCGCGGTCAGGATGATGCGTGAGACACGATCCGCATTCTGCATCTCAAGGCACTGAAATACGGCATTATGTTCAGAATCGACCGGCAACAGCGTCGCGCCGCTTGCCGCAGCCGCCTGCATCACCACGTCACCGGCCGAGACCAGCGACTCCTTGTTGGCGAGCGCAACCGCCTTGCCGCCTTCGAGCGCCGCCAGCACTGGCTTCAGCCCGGCGGTGCCAACAATCGCCGCCATCGTCCAGTCCGCGCCCATCCGGGCCGCATCGCACACCGCGTCGGGACCGGAAGCAACCTCGACGCCCGTCCCCGCCAGCGCGTCGGCCAGCGCCTGATGACAGGACGAGTCTGCGACTACAGCGCGTTTCGCGCGCACCCGCTTCGCCGCCGCCGCCAGCCGCTCGACGTCGCAATTGGCGGTCAGCGCGACGACCTCGAAAGCCTCTGGCTCGCGCTCGATCAGGTCGAGCGTCGATGTGCCCACCGATCCGGTCGCGCCAAGAATGGTAACGGTCTTCATCAAAGCCCCTGAATCACAACAAGCAAAGCGGCGACCGGTGCCACCGGCACAAGCCCGTCGAGCCGGTCGAGCACGCCGCCATGCCCCGGCAGGATCGTCCCCGAATCCTTCACCCCCGCGCGACGCTTGAGATGGCTTTCATACAGGTCGCCGGCCTGCGCGAGTATGGCAAGCAGCGGCGTCGCGAGCGCCAGCATTGTCGGCAGCCCCCAGAGTGTCAGCACCAGGCCGAATGCCGCAGCTGCAATCACGCCGCCAAACAACCCGGCCCAGGTCTTGTTCGGACTGACGCTCGGCATCAACTTCGCCCCGCCGATCGCACGCCCGGCGAAATAAGCGCCGATATCGCATGTCCAAACCAATGCCATTGCCCAGAACGTCAGCAGCACCCCATCGGGCTGATCGCGCAGGAACAGCAACGCGAGCACCGGCAGCCCGACATAGGCCGCCCCCGCCCCCAACGCGCCGCTCCGTGTCACGCTGGCAAGAAAGAACCCCGCGCCCAGCACTAGCCCCAGCGCAAGAAATCCGGGACCGGCAGCCAGTGGCGACAGAATCGCGAGCGGAACCATCAGCGCATATTGTGCCAGCTTCTTTTGCCCCGCCGTCGCGCCGTGCAGCCCACCCCATTCGTGGATCATCACCAGCGCCGCCAGCGTCACCAGCAGCCAAAAGGCAAAGTCCCCGAACCACAAGGCGGCAGCGGCGATCACGACCAGCGCCAGCCCGACTACAGCCCGGGTGCCAAGATCGGCATTTTTGCGGGGTGGCACGTCGATCACAGCCCGCCAAACCGGCGCTGTCGCCGCCCGTATTGCGCAATCGCGTCAGCCAGCGCGTCACCATCGAAATCGGGCCACAGCGTCTCAACGAACAACAGCTCGGCATAGGCCGCCTGCCACAGCAGGAAGTTGGACAGCCGTTGCTCCCCCGAGGTGCGGATCAGCAGATCGAGCGGGGGGAGGTCATGCGTGGCGAGCGCATCGCTGAACATCGCCTCGTCGATCGCTTCCGGCGCAACCTCGCCCGCTTTGGCCGCGCTGGCCAGCCGCCGCGCCGCCGCGACGATCTCCGCCTGCGCGCCGTAATTGAGTGCGATCACCAGCGTTGCGCCGGTATTGACCGATGTCCGGGCAATCGCCTCGTCGATCATCGCGACCAGATCACCCGACAGCGCATGATAGTCGCCGATCACCCGCAACCGCACATTCTCGGCGACCAGATCCTTGAGCTCATTCTTCAGGAAATGGCGCAGCAACCCCATCAGGTCGCGCACTTCCTCCTCCGGCCGACGCCAATTTTCGGACGAAAAGGCGTAGAGCGTCAGCACCTCGATGCCTTGCTCGCGCGCAGCCTTCGACACGCGACGCACCGCCTCTACGCCCTGCTTGTGCCCGGCGATACGCGGCAGCCGCCGGGCCTTTGCCCAGCGACCCTTGCCGCC
>CAZWZP010000085.1:9067-12184 GCA_964638925.1 uncultured Stakelama sp.
GGAACGGCCCCGCCTTCCGGCCCAGCCGGAAGAGGCGCGGAGGCCGCGGTCACTTGCCGAGAATTTCCTTTTCCTTCGCACTCGCCGCCGCGTCGATCTCGGCGATGGTGGCGTCGGTCATCTTCTGGACCTCGGCCTCGTGGCGCTTGCGGTCGTCCTCGCCGAACTCGCCCTTTTTCTCGTCGGCCTTCAGACTATCCATCCCGTCGCGCCGCACGTTGCGCACGGCGATGCGCGCGGCCTCGGCATATTTGCTGGCGAGTTTGGCCAGTTCCTTGCGGCGTTCCTCGGTCAGATCCGGGATTGGCAGGCGCAGATTCTGCCCGTCGACGATCGGGTTGAGGCCGAGGCCAGCCGAGCGGATCGCCTTGTCGACCGGGCCGACATTCGACTTGTCCCACACCTGCACGCTCAGCATCCGCGGCTCGGGCGCCGACACCGTCGCAACCTGATTGAGCGGCATGTGCGACCCATAGACCTCGACCGTCACCGGTTCGAGCAGGGTGGTGCTGGCACGCCCGGTGCGCAGACCGCCCAGGTCATGCTTCAGCGATTCAACCGCGCCGTGCATCCGGCGCTCCAGATCGGCCTTGTCATATGCGGCCATAGCTCAGGTTCCTCTTATTCTGTCTTAACTTAAGCGGTTACGGGCTGGTTGCGGACGATGGTCGAGGTGCCCTCGCCACGCAAGACCGCTTCCAAAGTGCCCTCGTCGCGGATGTTGAACACCACGATCGGAATATCGTTGTCGCGGCACAATGCCACCGCAGTCGCGTCCATGACCTTGAGATTATCGACCAGGACGCGGTCAAAGGTCAGTTCTTCGTAGCGGGTCGCGCTCGCCACCTTCTTGGGATCGGCATTGTACACGCCATCGACGCTCGTGCCCTTGAACAGCGCGTCGCAATTCATCTCGGCGGCACGCAGCGCGGCGGTGGTGTCGGTGGTGAAGAACGGCAGGCCAGTACCCGCGGCAAAGATGACCACGCGGCCCTTCTCCATATGCCGCATCGCCTTGCGCCGGATATAGGGCTCGCTGACCGACGCCATCGGGATCGCCGACTGCACCCGCGTATCGACGCCAAGCCGCTCGAGCGTGTTCTGCATCGCCAGCGCGTTCATTACGGTCGCGAGCATCCCCATATAATCGGCGCTCGCCCGCTCGAATCCCTGCGCGGCGCCCGCAAGTCCACGGAAGATATTGCCGCCGCCAACGACCATGCAGATCTCGAACCCCGCCTCGGTCGCCGCCTTCACCTCACGCGCAACGCGCTCGCAGGTGGCGGGATCGATCCCGAACTGCCCCTGCCCCATCAGCACTTCGCCGGAGAGTTTGAGGAGGATGCGTTTGAAGCGTGGCGCGGTCATCTGGCCCTATGGTCTGTCAGCGATTGGGAGCGGCGCGGACCTTAGGCGCGACGTCGACCAAAGCCAAGCGGCGACAAGGGCAGTCAATCGCTTTCTGCGATCATGCTGACGCGGTTCATCTTACCCGCGCAGGCGTGACCGGCGTCACGGGTCGGGACCCTGGCGTAATGGCATGTCCCGGGCGGGTCCGCGACCGGATTCGCTACGGGGAGAACTCACATGAATACGCTGATGGCCTCGCTCGCCGTCGCAGCAACGCTGCACGCACCGGCTTTCGCTGCGGACAAAAGCTATACCGAACAATGCGCAGCCGACGAGCAGGCGCTCTCAACAATCGAAACGCAATATGCCGACCGCCAGCAGCAGATCAAAGATGAGGGCGAGGATATCGAGCGTGACGCACCCGACGGCTTACGTATGAGCGGTCGGGTGGTGTTCGAGAACGCCCATATGGCGCTGCACCTGCCAAGCGTCACGATGAAGACCCGGCAGATGAAGTTCGACGTCCCCCAGGTCACGATGCGTCAGCGCGGGTTCAAGTGGAAGGTGCCAGAGGTGACCATGGAGATGCGCACGATTGGCCACTACTACACGATCGAGTGCCGCCGCTTCCGATGCAAAACGGTGCGCAAGGCGATCAAGACAAAGGTTCCCGTAACCCGAATGGTGCTCAAGAGCGCATCGACCGACATTCCCGAGTTCCGCATGGAAACGGTGTCGATCAAGACCGATATTCCAGAAGTCACGATGCGGCGTCAGGACCTGCACTACAAGCTGCCGCGCATCACGGTCGACAACCCGATCCCCGACAGCGGCCCAACCGAAAAGCGCGCCAAGAAACTCGAAGCGGACGCCCAGAAGCTCAGCAACGAGATCGAGGCGCGTTCTGCCGAACTCACCGACAAGCTGTTCGGCTGTTATCGTGGCCAGCTTGTCGCGGAGCGTGAGACGGTGGCACGCGCATTCGAGGACGGGATCGCGGAGCTCAGCAAGACCATCAGGGTTGTCAAGGCGATGGACGCCGACCCGTCGGCCTTCCAGCCGGCCGACGCTCCGGAGGGGGAGACAATTAACCTGATCGCGCAACGTGACCAGTTGATTGCTGATCGCGATGCAGCACTGGCGGCGCTCGACGAAACGATTGCGGCCCTGCTCGATCGCGGCGACAAGGACGTTCCGGCAGCTGCGGCTGCGACCACCGCGACCATTTGAAGCACGGAAAACAAGAAAAAGGCGCGGCCATCGCTGGCCGCGCCCTTCTTGCATCGCCCTGTCGCGTCGCGCTTGTTCCGACTGGATCGAACGATCAGCCAGCAGCCGCCGCCGCCACTTCCGCAGCGAAGTCGCTCTCTTCCTTCTCGATGCCTTCACCAAGCTGGAAGCGGACATAATCGACCAGCTTGATCGACGCGCCGGCGTCCTTGCCTGCCTGGGCGATCACGTCGCCGACCGGGGTCTTGCCGTCCATGACGAACGCCTGGGTGAGCAGCGCGTTCTCCTTCTTGAACTTCTCGACCGGGCCGTTGAGGATCTTTGCCGCGACCTCTTCCGACTTGCCGACGATCTTGTCGGCGTTCTTCTCGCGCAGGATCGCGGCTTCACGCTCGACGACCTCGGGGTCGAGGTCTTCGATCGACAGCGCCAGCGGGAAGGCCGCAGCGATGTGCATCGCGATCTGCTTGCCCAGCGGCTCGAGCACGTCGACGCCCGCGTCCGATTCGAGCGCGACGAGCACGCCGATCTTGCCCA
>CAZWZP010000086.1:0-240 GCA_964638925.1 uncultured Stakelama sp.
TGTAATCCTGATGGCTGAGGTGCGCGCCGAGGCCACCTACGTTCCTCACCACAAGAAGAAGATCGCGTTTCTTTTCAGCGCGATGCGGCACTTTGCCGAGGAATTGCGTGCGGCTGGGCAAGTGGTCCGATACGTCCAGATTGACGACCCCGCAAACACCCACGCGCTGAAGGGCGAGGTAGCGCGCGCGCTGGCCGACCATACTGAGCTGGTTGGAGTGGTGCTGACCGGCTGCGGGGA
>CAZWZP010000086.1:273-4437 GCA_964638925.1 uncultured Stakelama sp.
CGCTGGGCGTGCCGGTGGAGATCCGCGAAGATGACCGGTTCATCGCGTCACGGGCGGATTTCGAGCGGTGGGCCGCGGGCAAGAAGCAGCTGCGCATGGAGTTCTTCTATCGCGAGATGCGACGCCGCACCGGGCTCCTCATGGACGGCGAAGAGCCGGCCGGGGGGCAGTGGAACTATGATGCCGAAAACCGCAAGAAGCTGCCCAAAGGCGTGATGCCGCCTGCCCGCGCGTGGGTGGAGCCGGATGCACTGACGCGGGTTGTCCTGGCCGATGTTCAAACACATTTTCCCGAGCATTTTGGCGATCTTGAGCCGTTCGGCTTCGCCGTTACCCGAGCCGATGCGCAGCGGCTGGCCGACATCTTCATCGCCGATATCCTGCCGGGCTTCGGGGACTGGCAGGACGCCATTGCGCGCGGCGAGCCATGGATGTGGCACTCGGTGATCTCGATGTACCTGAACGCGGGGCTGCTCGAACCGTTGGCGCTGTGCCGGGCGGCTGAAGTGGCGTGGCGCAAGGGCCGGGCACCGCTGAACGCGGTGGAGGGCTTCATCCGGCAGATCCTCGGCTGGCGGGAGTTCATCCGGGGCATCTACTGGCACTTCATGCCGGGCTATCGGGACCTGAACGCGCTGGAGGCCAAGGGGAAGCTGCCAGCCTTCTACTGGACGGGCGAGACCGGCATGGCGTGCATGGCCGACGCCATTACGCAGACCAAGCGCCACGCGTACAGCCACCACATCCAACGGCTGATGGTGACGGGCAATTTCGCGCTGCTGATCGGTGCCGATCCCGCCGAGGTCCAGCGCTGGTATCTCGAAGTCTATGCCGACGCCTATGAATGGGTCGAGGCGCCGAACACGCTGGGGATGAGCCAGTTCGGCGATGGCGGGTTGCTGGGGTCGAAACCCTATGCGTCGTCGGGCGCCTATATCGACCGCATGTCCGATTATTGCGGGCATTGCCGCTATGACGTGAAGGCGCGCACCGGGCCGAAAGCCTGCCCGTTCAACGCGCTCTACTGGGACTTTCTGGTACGCAACCGCGAGAAGCTGGGGAGCAACCAGCGGCTCGCCATGCCGTACCGCAACTGGGACCGAATGGACCCCGACATGCAGCGCGCGCTACGGGCGCAGGCGAAAGCGTTTCTCGTCGGGCTGGATGAGGGCTAGGATCGTGGCATGGACTCACTCGTTTCGACGCAATGGCTTGCCGATCATCTCGGCGACGCGGACCTGCGCATCCTCGACGCCACCTGGTTCCTGCCGGGCGAGCCGCGCGACGCCGTGGCGGAGTTCGCGGGCGCGCATATCCCCGGCGCGGCATTCTTCGACATCAATGCCGTCGCGGACCGCGGAAGCCCGCTGCCGACGATGCTGCCGTCGGCGGAGCAATTCGCTGCACAGGTCGGCGCGATGGGTGTCGGCGATGGCGACGGCATCACCCTCCCCGACCATGCCCCGCATCACACCGCAGCGCGCGCATGGTGGATGTTCCGCAGCTTTGGTATTTCCGTCGGGCTGCTCGACGGCGGCTTCGCCAAATGGCGGGCTGAGGGGCATCCAATCGAAACCGGCGCGGTCTCCCCCGCGCCACGCACACTGACGGCGACGCTCGACCCCGCCGGCGTGCGGAGCATCGATCAGGTCCGCGCCAACCTCGACAGCCACGCCGAACAACTGGTCGATGCGCGCTCGGCCACGCGCTTTGCCGGCAGCGAGCCCGAACCGCGCCCGGGTGTCGAACCCGGCCATATCCCGGGCAGCGCCAACCTGCCCTATTCCGAATTCTTCAACGCCGACGGCACGTGGAAGCACGTCGCCACGCTGCGCGCGCTGTTCGAGGCGGAGGGGATCGAGGTCGAGCGTCCGGTGATCACCACCTGCGGGTCGGGGATCACCGCGGCGGTGCCAGCGTTCGCGCTGCATCTGCTGGGACATCGCGCGGCATTGTATGACGGCAGCTGGAGCGAATGGGGCGCAGACCCCGGCACGCCCAAGGCAAAGGGAGCTGCATGAGCGGCACGGACGACACCAAAGGCAATGGCACGAAGCTGGTCGGCGCAGGACGCCGCCCCGAATGGACGCAGGGGATTGTCAGCCCCCCGGTGTGGCGTGCTTCCACGATTCTCTACGACACCGTGGCAGAGATGCGTGCGGCGGGCGGGCGCGACACGCACCACCGCCTCTTCTATGGCCGTCGCGGCACGCCGACGCAGTGGAGCCTGGCCGACGCGCTGACCAGCCTTGAGCCGGGGGCCGAGGCGACCTTCCTCTACCCCTCGGGCGTCGCGGCCGTCTCCGCCGCGCTGCTCAGCGTGCTGTCGCCCGGCGACGAGCTGTTGCTCCCCGACAGCGCCTATGATCCGACGCGCAGCTTCGCGACCGGCTTTCTCGCGCGCTTCGGCGTCACGACCCGCTTCTACGATCCGATGATCGGCGGCGGCATCGCTGAACTGATCGGCGAGCGCACCCGCGCGATCCTGATGGAAAGCCCGGGCAGCCTGACCTTTGAGGTGCAGGACGTGCCCGCCATCGTCGCCGCCGCAAAGGCGCGCGGGGTGACGACGCTGATCGACAACACCTGGGCAACGCCGCTGCTGTTCCCGGTGATCGAACTCGGCGTCGACCTGTCGATCCTCGCCTGCACCAAATATGTCGTCGGCCATAGCGACGTGATGTTGGGCAGCGTCACCGCCGCGCCGTCGCACTGGACCAAGCTCCGCGATACCAGCTTCGCGCTCGGCCAGACCGCCAGCCCCGACGATGCCTGGCTCGGCGCGCGCGGACTGCGCACCATGGCGGTGCGGCTAAAGCATCACGGCGCTGCGGCGCTGGAGATCGCACGCTGGCTGGAAACCCGGCCCGAGGTGGCGCGCGTCCTGCACCCCGCTCTGCCCTCCTGCCCCGGCCACGCGCTGTTCGTGCGCGACTTCAAGGGCGCGTCCGGGCTGTTCAGCTTCGTCCTCAACGGCGGGACCGAGGCATCGCGCGCCGCACTGATCGACGGGCTGGAGCTGTTCGGCATCGGTTATAGCTGGGGCGGGTTCGAGAGCCTGGCGATCCCGATCGACCCGCAGCGCCACCGCAGCGCGACGCGCTGGGAGGCTGAAGGGCTGGCGGTGCGGCTGCAGATCGGGCTGGAGGATCCCGCCGACCTGATCGCCGATCTCGCCGCCGGGCTGGATCGGTTCCGGGCCGCGTCGTGACCCTCCCCAACCTCATTCCGCCCGCGCTGGCGCAGTGGCTCACCGCCAACGGCATTCACGCCCCCACCCCGCCACAGCTGGTCGAGGGCGCGATTGCGGGGAGCCTCGCGATCGTCGCGCTGGCGATCGGCTGGCTTGCCGGGCGCAAGCTCGGGCCGCACCTCACCGCATTCTGGGAGCGGCGCGTCGGCAATCATGTCGAGGGGCTGGCCCCGCGTATGCACAATGTCGTGCGACACGGCAGCGCGGCGTTGTTGCTGGCAATCATCGCCAATGGCTGGCCGTGGACGACGCTGGCCGCGATGCTGGTGGGTATCGCGCTGGGCGCGGCGACCGCGATGACCGCGATGACGGTGATGCGCGGACTGCACATGCCGCGCTGGAGCGCATGGGCGGTCTCCGCGATCGTCTTCGTCGCGATCCTGAGCCATGCGATCGGGGGCTTCAACGTCATCACCGACACGCTGGATCGGATCGGCGTCGATGTCGGATCGCGCCGCCTGTCGCTGCTCGCCGCCGTCACGGTGCTGGTCACCGCGGTTGCGCTCTATGCCGGGGCGCGGCTGGTCAACCGGGTGATCGCCCATTCGATCCGCGAGGCGCGCGGGTTTGACGCGACTCAGAAGCTGCTGATCCAGAAACTCGCCAGCATCGCGGTGATCGTCGTCGTCTTTCTGTTCGGAATCGACCTGCTCGGCATCGACCTGACCAGCCTCGCGGTGTTTTCGGGCGCGATGGGCCTTGCGGTCGGCTTTGGCCTGCAAAAGACGGTCGGCAATCTGATCGCGGGCATCATTCTATTGATGGACCGGTCGATCAAGCCGGGCGACGTGATCGTGGTCGGCGACAGCTTTGGCTGGGTCAACAAGATCGGCGTGCGCGCGGTCAGCGTCATCACCCGCGACGGCAAGGAACATCTGATTCCGAACGAGAATCTGATGACGCAGGAGGTG
>CAZWZP010000086.1:4470-12167 GCA_964638925.1 uncultured Stakelama sp.
CGCATTCCGGTCGGGATCGCATACGAATCCGCCGGCAAGCTGGCGCAGCAGCTGATGCTCGACGCCGCGCTGGAAAGCCCGCGCGTGCTCGATTCGCCGCGCCCCAACGTGTGGCTGACCTCGTTCGGCGATTATGCGCTGGAGCATGAGATCCTCGCCTGGATCAATGATCCCGAGGGCGGGGTGGGCAATGTGAAGTCCGACGTGCTCAACCGCCTCTGGGTCAAATTCCAGGAACACGGCATCGAAATCCCGTTCCCGCAACAGGTGCTCCACTTCCGCAGCAGCAAGGGCGACCGGATCGGCAGCGTCGCGGGCGTGCGCAGCGATACGCCGGTTGGCGGGCTCGAAGACGCTCCCTAGATACAGCGCGTGCCGGAACCCATTTCAGCCCGCATCGCCGAAGGAGTCGCGTCGATCCCGGCGGCGCAATGGGATGCGTGCGCGGGCGACAGCAATCCGTTTCTCAGCCACGCCTTCCTCTGCGCGCTAGAAGCATCGGGATCGGTCGGCGCCGGGACGGGATGGCAGTCGCTGCCGATCGTGATCGAGGACGCGAACGGCATCCCCGCCGCCATCGCGCCCGCCTATGCCAAGAGCCACAGCCAGGGCGAATATGTCTTCGATCACGCCTGGGCAGACGCCTGGGAGCGCGCGGGCGGGCGCTATTACCCCAAGATTCAGGTCGCGGCGCCCTTCACCCCCGTCCCCGGCCCGCGCCTGCTGCTGCGCGACCCAGCGCTCGCCCTCGCACTGATCGCGGGGATCGAGGCGCTGACCGACAATAACCGCCTGTCATCGGCGCACGCCACCTTTGTCGATGAGGCGCAGCTACCGCTGTTCGAGCAAGCAGGCTGGCTGGTCCGCGCGGGCACCCAATTCCACTGGCACAATCGCGACTATGCCGATTTCGACGCCTTCCTCGCCGACCTCTCCTCGCGCAAGCGCAAGGCGATCCGCAAGGAGCGCGCGCGCGCGGTCGAGGGGCTAACGATCCGCCATTTGACCGGCGCGGAGATCAGAGAAAAGCATTGGGACGCCTTCTGGGTCTTCTACCAGGACACCGGCAGCCGCAAATGGGGTCGCCCCTATCTCACCCGCCCCTTCTTTTCCCTGCTGGGCGAAGCGATGGGCGACCGGCTGCTGCTGATGTTCGCCGAGCGCGACGGGCGGCCGATCGCCGGGGCGCTCAACCTGATCGGTGGCGATGCGCTTTATGGCCGCTATTGGGGATGCGTCGAGGACGTGCCGTTCCTTCATTTCGAGCTCTGCTACTATCAGGCGATCGAGGCGGCGATCGCGCGCGGACTGCCGCGGGTCGAGGCGGGGGCCCAGGGCGAGCACAAGCTGGCGCGCGGCTATGTTCCGGTCACCACCTGGTCCGCGCATTACATCCCCGATCCCGGCTTTCGCCGCGCGATTGCGGACTATCTGGTGCGCGAACGCGATGCCGTGGCGCATGAACAGGAATATCTGGGCGAACTGACGCCGTTCAGACGGGGCGGTTAAGCCTCCTTTTTCGCGGCCTCCCAAGCCTCCATCTGCTTCTTCTTGTCGCGCTCCAGAAACTCGCGCATCTGGCGGATCTGGCTGCGGTAGGGGCCGAGATCGTCGGCGTTCAGCACCGCCGCCGGCTGCCCATGGTCGATCTTGAACAGCGCGCTGGTGCCATCACGCCAGACCGGGATCAGGCCAGCCTCAAGCCGTTTGTCATAGGGCGGCGGGCTGATGACCCACAGATAGTCATAGGCATGGCGCGGGAAGCGGGCGAGGCTGACCGCCACCGGCCGCCACCATTCGCGCGGACATTTGGTGTCGGTGACGATCTGTGACGGATCATGGCTGAAGCCGCGCGCCTGCTGGTAGCGAACGGTGAGCAGCTGCCCGCCCGCCATCGACCATTGGTCATTGGTATAGGCCAGCTTTCGTACCATCGCCATGCCGGGCAGATGCTGGAGCCGGGTCATCGTCCACTCGTTGTAGCAGGTCTCCCCGACAAAGCTCAGCAGCCGCGCCCCCTCCGGCACATGCTCCAGCGCCTTCAATTCGCGGTCGTACGACTTGTCATAGAGATAGTTGCTGTACGTCGTCGTCCCCATGCGGACGAGGAAGAATGCCAGCCCCGCCATCGCCAGCACGCTCGCGCCCCGGATCGTCATGCCGGGCTTGGGCCGCAGCGCGATCACCGCGATCGCAATCATGTACGGCGCGAGCCGCATATCGGCATAGGCCGACCCGAACACCACGCGCGGCAGCAGGATGAACACCGCGATCAGGAACAGCGCCGAAATGCCGAGGTGGCGCGAATATTCGATATTGGGATCGCGCAGCCCCTTGAGCAGCACCAGAAACAGCACGCCGAGACAGGCAATGTCGAACAGCTGCCACCGGTCGCGCAGCACCATCATCACCCACCAGATCTTGGCGCGCCAGTTGAACCAGTCGCCGGTGACCCCGCTGACATCGCCCGCGCTGCGCCACATCAGCATCAGCACCGCAGCGGGGACCAGCGACAGGCAGTGGATGCCCGCCATGAACCACGGCACGACCCAGCTCTGCACGAAATTCTCACGCCAATGCCCGGTGCGCGGGCCGCGCATGTCATGCTGGCGGATCAGCTCGGCCGCGAAGCAGAGGACGCCGAGGGTCCCCCAACCAAAGGTATGCGTGACCCAGATCAGCATCCCGATCGGCACGAACAGCACCGCGCGCAACCGCACCTTGCCCATCCGCGCCAGCCGCAGCCACAGCGCAAAGGCGTTCAGCGCCAGCGCCATCGACAGCGCGAAATTGGCAAAGCCGAAATGGAAGGCGTAATTATAGGCGAGCGGCAGTGCGAACAGCGCCGTCGCGGGGATGCGACCATGCACCTCGCGCGCTATCCACAGCAAGCCAGTGACGGTCAGCACCGGAATCGTGATCACGATCAGCTTGACCGCCAGCTCCAGCCCGAAAATCGGTTCGAGCGGGATGATCAGCAGGTCGAGCCCGAGATTGCCGATCAGGCTCCACTCGAAATTATACCAGTCGTTGAGCCACGGCACCTCGCCATGGCTCAGCTGGACACGATAGCGCGCCATATGGCCGGGCAGGTCGACCTGGGGCGGGATATCCGGCCACAGCAACGGGATCGCCGCCGACAGCACGAACCAGCGCGTCTGCCACCAGCGCGGCATTTCGGTCGGATTTTCCCCCTGCATCCCACCGCCTTTACTGCGGCGCAGCACCTGCGGGCAAGCGGCTTGCCGTCCGGTCGATCGCATAGAGGGCCGAACCGTCCTGTTTCCAGACGGGGCGCAAGCCGCGCAGCGCTTGCGGCGGCGCGGGCGCGTCGATCAGCCAGACATGGGTGAACGCGTCGCGCGGAAAGGCGGCGAGCGCCTGCGCTCGCGGAAGCAAATTCGGAACGTGCGGACAGGCGGTCTCGACCGAAATCTGCGACGGATCATGCGCGAAATAGCCGAGCGGGAGCGTCACGCGCAGCAATGGCGCGCCCTCCATCCGCCACTGATCATTGGCAAAGGCGGCGCGGCGCGCGGTGGCAAAGGCGGGAAGGTGCGTGCGACGACTATGCGCCCAGGGCTGATCGCAGCCATCCCCGACCAGCGCGAACACCCGCGCCCCGCGCGGCAGATGATCGAGCGCCGCCAGCTCGCGTCGCCAGTCCGCATCGTAGAACGCGAAACTCGCAGTCGTGGCGAGCGCGCGGATCAGGAAAAAGGCAAGGCCCGCCAGCGCAATGACCCGGACCGCCGCCCCGTCTCTTGGCACCAGCCCGGCCAGCGCCACGGCAAAGGCGAAGGGCAGCAGCCGCAGATCGGCATAGGCCGAGCCGAGCAGCGTAAAGGGCAACAGCAAGAAGGCGAGCGCGGTCAGTCCGGCAGCTGCTGCAGCCTCGGGCGCGAACCGCCCCGCCTGCCCACGGACGCCGGCATAGACCGCCATCACGATCACCAGCAATGCCGGCAGGTCGAGCCAGATCCACCGATCGCGCAGCACGCTCCCCAGTCCCTTGAGCTTGGCGATCACGTCGAAGAAACGCCCGGTTTCCGCCGCCCCCCCACCGCCGCGCCAGACCAGCATCGCGACCACCGGGGGCGCGAGTGGCAGCGATGCAATGGCGGCATCGAAGGCTGCGCGCAGGATGGGCCTGTCCTTGACCCGCGCGGCCCATTCCCCCGCAAAGACGAACAGGCCCAGCATCGCCCACCCCATCGCATGGCACGTCCATACGATCAGCCCGAACGGCACGAACACCGCCGCGCGCAGCCCGATCCGCTGCAACCTGCCCAGCCGCAGCCACAAGGCCCAGCCGCCCAGCGCCAGCGCCATGGCGAGGCAATAGTTCACAAAACCGAACTGAAACGGATAGCTGTACGCCAGCGGCAGCGCGAACAGCGCCCACGGACTCACCCGCCCGGTCAACTCGCGGCTCAACCAGAGCAGCGCGCCAGTGGTCAGCACGGGGATCGCGATCACCACCAGTTTCACTGCGGGTTCGAGGCCCAGGACAGGGCCGAGCGCCGCGACCAGCAGGTCGATGCCGAGATTGCCGACCAGCCGCCACTCAAACGCATAGTAACGGTCGAGCAGCGCCGCCTCATCGCCCAGCATCACGCGATAGCGCCCGATATGGCCGGGCAGGTCGGTCAGCGGCGGCACGGCGGGCCAGAGCAACGGCAGCGCAGCGAGCAGCATAGCGGCGGCCAAGAACCACCGGTTTTCCCACCAGCGCCCGGTCACCGCGCCACCCGATAGACGCTCGCACCCGGCGCAACCGGGGTCAGCCAGTCCGGCGGCGTCCCCGCCCGCAGCGCGGCGCGCAGCGACCCGGCGGGCGGCGCACCCAACTCGTCCCACGCCCCACCGCAATCGGCGATCAGGTCGACCCGCATCCGCTTTGCCTCCCGAAGGGCCTCCCCGACCGGCAGATCGACCAGCCGATAGACGGCAAGATTGCCCGCCGCATTGCGATGATAGGGTGCGGCAAGTACGCGGTGTCGCGTCT
This sequence comes from uncultured Stakelama sp., assembly GCA_964638925.1. Lineage (GTDB taxonomy): Bacteria > Pseudomonadota > Alphaproteobacteria > Sphingomonadales > Sphingomonadaceae > Sphingomonas. Next base: position 9,479 of record CAZWZP010000086.1, read on the forward strand.
CGGCCAGCGCATAGGCACCCAGGTCAATCGGCGCGGCGACCGACCCGACGGGTTGGGCGGCAAGCTGGGCCAGCACTGCGCCGCCATCGCACGTCGCGGCGGGCGGCTTCGGCGCAACCAGGCCACCCAGCGCCGGATAGACGAACCCCGCCGACGCAACCCATGCCGCCGCCAGCGCCAATACCCCCCGCTCCCGCGCATAAGCGATCAGCGCCGCCAATCCCGGCGCAGCGAGCAGCGTCCCGGCATAGATGCCGCGCAACTGCACCAGCGCGAGCGCAAGTGCGGCGAGCTGGAACCCCGCCAGCACCGCCCAGCCCGTTTCGCGCGTCCGCCACCACTGCCAGCACGTCGCGGCAAGCCCAGCCAACGCCAACCCGACATAACCGATCGTATGATCCAGCGGCGCGCCGAACAACGGCTGCGCCTCCGCCACCCGGCTCAGCCACAGCCGATCGAGCACAGGATCGACCCCGCCATAGGGCGACAGGCACGCCGGCGAGAGGGTCAACGCAACGACCAGCGCCAAGCTGCCCAATGCACCTGCGGCAACCAGCCTTGTCTGCGGCGCATCAAGCCAGCGTCCGGCAAGCGCCAGCCCGAGCGGCGCGAGCGCGGCGACCTGCGCTGCCCGCCACAGCGGTGCGGCAAAGGCGTCGCAGCTGGCGACACTCCACCCGCTCGTCCGGAACACAGGCGCAGCCAGCGCGAGGCCAGCGACCAGCGCAGCGCCATAGCCCAACAGTCGGGGTCGTTCGGTTTCGCCCGCGATCGCCCAACGCAGCACCACCGCCCCGCCGCCAAGTGCAAGGAATGGCGCGGTTTCCATCCCCACCACCAGCGACGCAACACTCGCCACCCCCGCCGCAACGCCGCTACGCCACCCGCCGGGACCAATCACCGCGCGGACGAGGATCAGCAGCAGCACCAGCTGAAGCCCATGATGATCGATGCGCCCCGGCAGGAACAGCGCGTTCGCCGGATAGGCCAGCGCCGCGACAATCACCGCGACCGGCGGCGAAACCGCAAGCGCACGCGCAATCGAGGCGATCAGCATCAGCGCGGCGACAAACAACAGCAACGGCCACAGGATCACCGCAACCAGCTCCGCCGCGTGCGCGCCCGCGACAGGCGTCAGCAGCGCGATGATCGCGCCCGGCACCAGATCGGGCAACCGCGACCAGTGCATCTCCAGCCCCGCAGCCCCAAGCCGATGCTGCGCCAGATCGCCAAACCCCTGGCCACCCAGCCAGTCGCGGATCTGCTGCAACCGCATCACATCATCGGTATCGGGCAACCGCAACGCCGACAGCGCCGCCCAGTCCCGCCACGCCCAGACGACAGCCAGAAGCAGCGCAAGCGCCGCCGCAATCGCGTTATCGCGCCAGACCGTTGATCGCCCCGCCCCCATGGGTACGCGCTATCCCATCCCGGTTAACGTTCGTCGAGCGTGCATAGCGGCTGATCACCCATCGGCCGTCACGAAACCGATAGACATTGGGGGAGATACACCGCGTTTGTCCGCCACAGTCCTCGGCGACGCTCTTCTTGAACGCGTCGAGGCGGGGACCATCTGGCATAGCGGCAACAAACACAAATTGATCCGATACCACCGTGACGAACAGGTCGGGACCGACCGCTTTCGCTAAGTCGGCCCAGGCCGCACGGTCTATGAGCAGGCTGCCGAGCAACTCATAATCCTGATACGCCACAGGATTGGACTTGAGCTGCGCCGATGTCGGAAGCGCAGGCAGAAGCGCGCGCGTCTGGCTGGCGGCAATGGTCCATGCCTCATCGCGCGAAAGACCCAAGTCCTTCAGCCCCTTGTCGCCAACAAGCGCGATCGCATCGGGAGAATCGGATGCGAGCAGGACGAAAAGATCGTCGCCGATCTGTTCGAAATGAGCGAGACTGTCCGACTTCTCGGTAGCCCGCACATAACCGACATACTGCGCGTCACGCACGATCAGGCGCAGGCTGGCCTTACTGACCGCAGGCGGCTTCTTCGTGATCTTCTCGATGAATTCCTTCTTGAGCGCCTCACAATCGTCTGCATTCGCGCTTTGGCAATAGCTGTGGACGCGGTGGAAGTTCACCGTCGCCTCGTCCCACTCACCGCCCTTCACCACAGCGCTTAGCGGGTCCGCCGGGTCGGCCGAGATAGAAGCGCCAACCATGCGCTCGGCCAACCGCTTCCGCATTTCGGTACCGAAATCCGTGTCGGGTTGCCTTGCCTCGGCGCAGCCCGGCACCAGAAAGAGGGCCGCAGCCGCAACCATGGTACGAATAAGCATAGCGCCCCCTTTTAAGGGCAGCCTAAGCCGAGCCGGGGTGCGGCAGCAAGCCTTACGCGCCCCGCCGCCCCAGCAACCGCAGCCGCAGCGCGTTGAGCTTGATGAACCCCGCCGCGTCGCGCTGGTCATAGGCACCCTGGTCGTCCTCGAACGTCACGACCTTTTCGCTGTACAGCGAGTAAGGCGACTTGCGCCCGACGACATACACCCCGCCCTTGTACAGCTTGAGCCGCACGGTCCCGGCGACCTTTTGCTGCGAATAGTCGATCGCGGCCTGCATCATCTCGCGCTCGGGGGCGAACCAGAAGCCGTTATAGACCATCTCGGCATAACGCGGCGCCCATTCGTCCTTGAGGTGCGCGGCACCGCGGTCGAGCGTGATGCTCTCGATCGCG
>CAZWZP010000087.1:0-1406 GCA_964638925.1 uncultured Stakelama sp.
GCTGAAGCTGGCACCCGCCGCATGTCGGAAAGTGGCGGCACGGCGGCTCGACATGGCGCGGCCCGCGCGCGACTGAGCCATCGGCGCGCAGCCGGTCGCCCGGTGCGGCCAGCGCGGCATGGCGCCCATCCGCCGTTACCCCATCCCCGCGTGCGGCGACGCGCACGATCATTTCGTCATCGCTCATCGTGCGCGCTCATAGGCAAGCGGGAGCGCATCCGCCAGTTCGTCGGCGAGGAAACAGCGGTTCAGCAGCCGCGCCGCTTCGCCATGCAGCCAAACGCCCGCGCTGACTGCGCCCAACAGGTCCCAGCTCCGCTGCGCCAGCATCGCCGCGACCGCGCCCGCGAGGACGTCCCCTGTCCCGGCGACCGACAGCCACGGATTGCCCAACGCCGCGACATTGGTCCACCCATTGGGCGCAGCTATGACCGTGTCCGCGCCCTTGAACACTACCACCGCGTTGGCCCGCCGCGCCGCATCCTGCGCACGCGCGATCTTGCTGCCCGGCCCCGCACCGAACAGCGCATCAAACTCAGCCGCGTGCGGGGTCAGCACCGTGGGAGCCTTGCGATCTTTTAGCGCGGCGAGATCGAGCAAATGTAGCGCATCGCCATCAATCACCAGAGGTCGCTCGGTTGCCAGCGCGGCATCCAGTTTCTCGCACGCACGCTCATCGCGCCCCAGCCCCGGCCCGATCACCACCGCGCCGATCCGCTTGTCGCCCAGCGCATCTGTGCTCCAGCGCGTCCGCACAATGGCGTGCGGCGGCTGCGGCAGCCCACCGGTCAGCAACAGCACATAGCCGGCCCCCGCGCGATAGGCCGACAACGCAGCCAATTCCGACGCGCCGTGCATCGGACCCGACACCACGGCCACCATGCCGCGACTATATTTGTGCGCATCGGCCCCCGGGATAGCGAGCCGCGGTCGCGCCAGCACGCGCACCTGTGCCTCGTCCTCTTCAAGCCCGATCTCGACCAGCCGCACTGCCCCGCACTGCTGCGCCACGGGCTGCAACAGATGCGCAGGCTTCAGCGCGCCCAGCGCCAGCGTCATGTCGAACGCAGCAAGCGCCGCGCCGAAATTCCCACCGCTATCCGTCTCGGCTCCGCTTGGCAGGTCCACTGCGATCGACAGCCCCGCCTGCGCCACCAGTGCGTTGACGATATCCCCCAGCGCCGGATCGAGCGCGCGGGTCAGGCCGGTGCCGAACAGCGCATCGACCAGCACCGGCGCAGCTTCGGTCGTGCCGGACAGCGCCTCTACCGCCCCGCCCCACGCCACCCGCGCCTGCGCCGCCGCCTCAGCCCCCGGCTCGCCCAACGCCGCCACCCGCACCGCCATCCCGCGCTGCGCCAGCACCCGCGCCGCGACATAGCCATCGCCGCCATTATTGCCCGGCC
>CAZWZP010000087.1:1416-6968 GCA_964638925.1 uncultured Stakelama sp.
GCACAGGATCAGCACTTCGCTGCTCGCCGCCAGCCGATGAACCCATTCGGCAACGCCCGTCCCCGCGCGTTCCATCAATTCCGCGACGCTCGATCCGGCGGCAATCACCCGCTCCTCCGCCGCGCGCATCGCTGCGGCGGTCAGGATCGGTGCCCCTTCGGGCACAGTCGGAAACATCAGTCTTCGCCCTGGGGCTTGGGCAGCAGCAGCGCGAGCAGCAGCATCCGACATTCGGCGTCGATCGTGCCGTCGATCAGCTCGGGCCGAAAGCGCCGCTGAAACGCCACCGTCGCCGCCAGCGGATCGCGCACATCGTATCCGAAGCGTTCGAGCGCGAGCAGGAAGCCGCCATCGGTCCAGCCGGGGTCCATCAGATTCTTGGTCGGACGCGGCAGTGCCAGCCGCAGCCGCGCCAGCTTGCCCCAGGGGAACAGTTCGCCCGGATCCTGCTTGCGCGTCGGCGCAATGTCGGAATGGCCGACGACATTGCCGCGCGTGATGCCGTAGCGATCCTTGATATCTGCGACCAGGCGGATCACCGCGTCGATCTGTTCGTCGGGATAGGGGCGATAGCCATATTCATGGCCGGGATTGACGATCTCGATCCCCGACGCCGAATTGACGTCGGTCACGCCGCGCCAGTGCGACCCGCCGGCGTGCCAGGCGCGCTTGTCCTCGGCCACCATCCGCACAATCTGGCCATCCTCGGCCACCAGATAATGGCTGGAGACCCCGAACGCCGGATCGCGCAGCCGCTCGATCGCCTCTTCGGCGCTGCGCATCCCGGTATAGTGCAGCACGATCATGCTGACCGGCAGCAGCCGTTCGTTGAAGTTCGGCGAAGGCGCCTCGATCAGATTGAGTTCGGCCCGGTCCTGCATCGGATCAGGGATGCGGCGACACGCGCCGAAACGCAAGCCGGTTGAAGACCGGTGTCAGCCGAACCGTGCGGCGGGCGGCCTCTCACGTGCGCCATCGGCGCGGTACAGGCCGCGAATCTGGCTGCACGGGACGAAGGCGTCGGTCTGACCGATCACCGTCTCGCCGGCACCCAGCAGCAGCGCACCGCCGTCGCGCGTCGCGCTGCGCAGGGTCGCATAGGCGCGACTGCGCATCGCGGGCGGGAAATAAAACAGGACGTTGCGGCACAACACCAGGTCGAATTTGCCCGGTGGTGCAGCATCCTGCGCCAGATTGTGGCGGCGGAACTGGATGCGGCGCGCCAGCTCCGGCCGCACCACCCACTCGCGGCCATCCTGATCGAACCAGGTCATCATGCGGCGGATCGGCAGGCCGCGCTGAATCTCGAACTGCGAAAAGCGCCCCGACCGCGCCCGCTCGACCGTCGCGGCGGACACGTCGGTCGCGACAATCTCCGGAAAGGGCAGGCCGCGCGCGACATAGGTTTCCTCGAACAGCATCGCGAGCGAATAGGGTTCCTGCCCGGTCGAACAGCCCGCCGACCAGATGCGCAGGCGGCGGCCCGGTTGGTCCGCCATCATCGCCGCCGCCGCCTCGACCATTAATTCCAGCACGCCGGCATCGCGGAAGAACGAGGTTTCGTTGTTGAGCAGCGCATCCACCACCGCATCGGCGAGTGGCCCGGTGCGCGTGCTGGTCAGCCGCCCGATCAACTGATCGACACTGTCCAGCCCATGTGCGCGCAGCACGGTCTTTAGCGCGGTTTCGATCCGCCACGCGCGGTTGGCGGCGATCTGCTGTCCGGTGCGCTGTTCCAGCAGCGCGCCGATCACGTTGATCGCGCCCGAAGAGGCAAAGGGTTGCGTGGCCGGCATCAGCGCGGCCGCCGCTGGCTGGCGACCATGCGTCCGATTTCGTCGGGGGGCAGCACCGCGCTGGCGCTGGCGGCGACCGCGCCGGGCATACCCCATACGACCGAACTGGCGCGATCCTGCGCCAGGATCGCGCCGCCGGCCTCGATCAGGCCGCGTGCGCCGATCGAACCGTCGCGGCCCATCCCCGACAGCATCACCCCCAGCCCGCGTTTGCCATAAACCTCCGCCACCGACTCCAGCATCGGATCGACCGACGGCATACAGCCACTGACCGAACGCTCGTCCGACAGCCGGATCGCAGCCCCTTCGCTGGTGCGCACGCAGCGGATATGGGCATGGCCCGGTGCGACCAGCATCCGGCCGGGACGCACCCGCATATGATCCTCGGCGACCTCGCACGGGCGCCCGGCGAGCACCGCGAGCTGCGCGGCGAAATAGCTCATGAAGGACGCCGGCAGATGCTGGGTGACCAGGATCGGGACTTCAAAGCTCGGCGGGATCGCGCGCAGCATCTGGCTCAGCGCATGGATGCCGCCGGTCGATGCACCGACCGCGACAATATCGAATTCCTGCGGCACGGCGCGCGCCGGCGGATTCGGGCCGACATGGTCTCCGGCACGATCGGTCAGCCGCGTCAGCCGCTCTTCCAGCGTTTCGGCGAACTTGCCGGCAAAGCTGCCGACGCCCGGCTTGACCAGCGTATCCGCGGCACCCAGCGCGAGCGCCTGTACGGCAGCGGCGGCACCGCGTTCGGCGGCGGAAGAAACGACCAGCACTTTCGCTCCCCGCCCCGCCACAAGCAGGTCGGGCAAGCCGGTCAGCCCGTGAACACCGGGCATCTCCAGGTCGAGCAGGATGACGTCGGCGCGGCGCGACGCCAGAAAGGCGAGCGCCCCCGCGACATTGCTGACCGCCCCGACCACGGCAAAGCCGCGCATCTCCTCGATCATTCGGCTCAGCACCGCGCGGGCGACAGCCGAGTCATCGACGATCAGGATGCGAACGCCGTCATCGCGCGGATCCGGCTGGATGCCGGCCGCCAGGGAGCTGCCAGACATGGGTTGTTTACCTCAGGCGACGACGCCGACGATCTGGAGCTTGCTCTCCAGCGTCTCGCGATCGAACGGCTTCATCACATATTCGTCGGCACCGGCCTCAATCGCGGCGCGGATATAGGCCATGCCGTTCTCGGTGGTGCAAAACACCACTTTCGGCTTGTTGGCGATCCCGCTGTCCTTGAGTGCGCGCAGGAAATCCATCCCGCTCATCACCGGCATGTTCCAGTCGAGCAGCACCACATCGGGCGACGCCTCCAAACATGCCTCCAGCGCCTCGCGCCCGTCACCGGCCTCGCGCACCTCGAAATTGAGCGTCTCAAGGATGTGCCGCGCGACCTTGCGGATCACCTTGGAATCATCGACGACGAGGCAGGTTTTCATACGTGACGCTTCCCGGTTCTGCGTAACTTGGGTCTTTTATGGAAGAAATACGTAAGTAGGACGTTAATGCTGGATCACGTGGTCGGCGCAATCAGCCCGGGAACCAATGCCGCCAGGTCGATCGTCAGGATCGGTTCACCGTCACGCTCGATCAGCCCGCGTCCCGCGAACTCCCACATGCCCGACAGCGGGACGCCCGCCGCCAGCGGTTGCGGTTCAAACGGCGCGACATCGTCAAGCGCATCGACCAGCATCGCGTAATGATGCCCGTCCACCGGCGTGATCACTGCGCGGCCACCGCCGCCCTCACCCGGCTCCAGCCCCAGCGCGGCGCGGGTGTCGATCACCGTCACTACCCGGCTGCGCAGCGCGGCGAGGCCGCGAACATGTTCCTGCGCGCGCGGCACCGCGACGATATTGCCGATGTCGACCACCGATTCGACCTGGTTGGCGTCAATCGCCACCGAGCGGCCGGCGATATGCGCGATCAGGAACAGTTGCTCGCTCATCGTCCGCCTCCCCGCGCCACATCGGCAATCGCGCCGAGCAACGCCTCGCGATCATAGCGATAGATGGTGCCGTCGTTCCCGCCACGCTTGCGACTCCGCAGCCGCACCACCGGCGCGGCCTCTACGCCATCCGGTTCTGCGTCGAGCGTCAGCACGACCTGCGCCGCCTCCCCCGGAGCCAGCGCGCTGACGACGCGATAGCCTGCGCCCTCCAGCAACGGCTGGATGAAGGTGCCAAGCCAGCCGGTGTCGCCACCGCCGAGCAGACACAAGGGTGCTGCCGCTTCATCGGCATCATCTTCGCCATGCTCGCCGAACAGCCACAGCGGATCGAGCATCTCGACCGGCTCGCCGTCGATCAGCGCCACGCCCGCGATCGGGCCGGGCGCGCTCGCGGGTGCAATCTCCGCCGGCATCGCGACGATATCGACCGGTTCAGCAATGGCGTAGGCAATCTCGATCGCCCCGTCGCGCAGACGCAGGATCGAACCCGTGCGCCCCGTATCGGCACCCTCGACCGCAGCAACCGGCACGATCCGGTCGTCAATCGTCAGGCGCAGGCGACCCGCGCTGCGATGAATCGCACCCGGACCCACCTTTTCGATCCGGTCCACCACCTCCAGCGGCACCGCGCGCCGCGCGCCATCAAGATCGGCAAAGACCAAGGCCAGCGCGCCATCGTCGAGCGTCGCACACTCCTCCTCGACCTCGGCCTCGCGCGCGCGTTCGAACTGCAGCCCGGCGTCGCGGGCGAGTCCCGCGCAATCGAGCAGCAGCATCGGACAGCCGCTATCGGGCAGGGTCTGCCCGGCATAGATGCCCGTCGCCATGATCGCGGGCGCTGCGGGCTTGATAACCAGCTCCTCATTGTCGAGCACATCGTCAACGCGCAGGGCATAGCTGCCCTCGCCCATGCTCACCACCGCGACCATCGGATGCGTACCGGTCGGCACCGGCTTCAGCCCCAACTGGTCCGCCAGCACGATCATCGGCAGCCGCCGGTCGCGCAGTGTCACCACCCAGGCGCTGCCGATGCGATCGACGCGGATCGCGTCGCTGCGTTCGCTGACGATCTCCTCGATCGCTTGGCGCGGGATCGCGAAGGACTGGCCCCCTGCCCCGACGACGATCGTCGGGATGATCGACAGCGTCAGCGGCACATGGATCAGGATGCGCAGGCCGCGGCCCGGATCATTGTGCAGCTCGACCCGCCCGCCAATCTGTTCGATCGCCGCGCGGACAACGTCCATGCCGACGCCACGCCCCGAAATCTCGGTCACCTGATCCTTGGTCGATAGGCCGGGCTCAAAGATCAGCGCCAGCTTGGCGCGTTCGCCCAACGCCCGCAGTTCACGCTCATCGCGGCCATTGTCGGCCAGCTTGCGGATCAGCCGCTCGACATCAATGCCGCGACCGTCATCGGTCACTTCCACGATGATCTGATTGCCCGACTGGCGCGCCGACACCGTCAGACGGCCATGTTCGCGCTTGCCGGCGGCGCGGCGCTCGGCGGGATGTTCGATGCCATGGTCGATCGAATTGCGGATGATGTGGACCAAAGGATCGCGCAGCACCTCGATCAACTCGCGGTCCAGTTCGACCTCGGCACCCTCGACATTCAGCAGCACCGACTTGCCGAGACCCGCTGCCGTATCACGCACCATGCGCGGCAGGGCCGAGAACAGCGCGTCGATCTTTTGCATCCGCGTGCGCGTCACCGTGTCGCGCAGATCGGCGACGGTCGCCGACATCCGCTCCAGCGCTGCCTCGACCTGCGGATCGACTTCGAGCGTTTCGCCGCCGGCCTG
>CAZWZP010000087.1:6978-11787 GCA_964638925.1 uncultured Stakelama sp.
CGCTGCGCAACCGGCGCGACAATTCGTTGCGCGCGAGCACCATGTCGGACATGCCGCTCATCATCCGGTCGAGCAGATCGACGTTCAACCGCACGCTGCGGCTCTGCGCGCGCTGTGCCACCGGAGCGGTCGATTGTACCACCTCGGCGGCACCGCCTGCCAGCGCTGCGATCAGCAGATCCTCGCCGGTGTCATCCAGTGCCGCGCCCGCGTCGATCGCCTCGACAATCTCCCCGATCCGGTCGACCACGCCCAGCACCGCATTGACCAGCGCGCGATCCGGCGCGCGCGTCCCCGCGCGGACATCGGCCAGCACATCCTCCGCCGCATGGCTCAGCCGTGCGAGCCGGGGCAGGTCGAGAAAACCGCAACTACCCTTGACCGTGTGAACGAAGCGAAAAATGGCATCGAGCCGCTCGCGGTCATGCGGATGCGCCTCCCAGGCGACGATCTCGCCCGACAGCGCCTCCAGCGTCTCGCGCGTCTCGGCAATGAATTCTTGTAACAGATCGTCCACGGCCGCCCCCACACCTAGCTGCGGTCATGGCATCGTGACGGTTAACAGGGGGTTAGGATGCGTTACGTGCCGCCCCTCAAAAAACACGACGCACTGTTCAAATATAGTTCGAAGCCGAAACGATAACGCTGATTTGACCGGCAAGATAAACGCGTAGATTTCCGGAATATCCCGCCCGCCTTAATTGCGTTACCCAAAATGAGATCAATAGGTTTCGAGTCCAACCCAGCCCGGCCTATTAGTTCGTTGGGGGGACAGGATGTCGACTAGACTTGACGTAATGCGACTTAATTGCAGGCTCGTCACCCGTGTCGTCGGGGAAGAGGTATTCGCCGCAACGCTCGACCTTGGATCCCGCCTTCCTCCTGAACTGTCACGCGCGCGCATGGTGTGCGTGCCGGTGCTGATCTCCGTCACCCGCGACCTGATCGACCGTGAAATGCGCGGTCTTCCCGTGACGCGCGGCCCTTCGATCAACGCCATCGCCGCCTCGCTCGACCTCCCCTTCGAAACCGTGCGCCGCAATGTCCAGAAGATGGCCGAACTCGGCTGGATCGAGCTTGGCGCAACCGGCGGCGTGTCGTTGCCCTTCCCGATGCAGGCCGATCTCGCCATCTGGTGCGTTGAGCTGGGCCGGCGCCTGCGTCGCGCCGCTGCGACGATGGAGGCGCTCGGCGCGACCGATCCGGGGTCACTCGGCGCCGGAACCTGCGACAATAGCTGCATTCTCGCCGCGCTCGACTTGTTCCTGATTATGGCGGGCACGTCGAAGCATTTCGAGCTGCGCTTTACCGAACTGCTGTTGATTCACTTCGTCTGCACGACCAGCGTGGCACATCTCAACACCCGGGCCGAAGGTAGCGCGCCATTTGCCCGCGCCGACACGCTGCCGGCGGACGCTGAGCGCGCCTTCGTGCCCCTGCCCGATCTCGCCCGGATGCTCGGCGTATCGCGCTCGACCGTCTATCGCATCGCCAGCGATACGGCGCATACCGACCTGCTCGAACGGCGTGGCAATGCCGTGCGCGGATCGGACAAGTTTCTCACCAGTCGGAGCTATATCGAAGCGCTGGAGCTGGTCGCGGGCCGTACCGCCACACTGCTCTCGCGCGTTGAGCGGCACCGCTGCGGCCTGGGCTGCACCGCGCTCGACCATGTTCTGGGTCGCCCGCGCCCCTGGCGTCAGATTTCGACCCTTTCGGATCGCGCACCGATCAGCTAATGCCCCGCATCATGAGCAAGCCCGCAACCCCCAACGCAATCGTCGTCCGCCTGACGACCTGACCTGCGGGCAAGCTGTGCCCGCCGGGGCTCAGCTTCATCGGCACCATCGCTCAATTGGTCCCCTGAATCGGCGTCCCTTCCCTTAGAAGGACAAGACCGATGTCTCAGTTTTCGATCCACCAGACGCATCACGCGCCGCTCAAGCTGTGGGACAGCGCCGGGCCGTTCGAGGCCGGTGCGATGCAGCAGCTGCGCAACGTCGCCTCGCTGCCATTCATCTTCCGCCATGTCGCGGGGATGCCGGATGTCCATTGGGGCATGGGCGCAACCGTCGGCTCGGTGATCGCGACACAGCGCGCGATCGTGCCCGCCGCGGTCGGCGTGGACATCGGCTGCGGCATGATGGCGGTGCGCACCTCGCTCACCGCCAGCCAGCTGCCCGACAGCCTCGCCGCACTCCGCGCCGAGATCGAGCGCGCCGTGCCCAAGGGGATGGAGTCGAACCAGTCGGCCAACCACGCCAAGGGCGGCTGGGCGAGCACGCCCAACAGCGTGGCGCGGACCTGGTATGACCGGTTCGAGGACCGCTGGCGGCGCATCGTGGCGAAGAACCCGAAGGTGGACGGCAAGACCAGCGACCAGCTCGCCTCGATGGGCGGGGGGAACCACTTTATCGAGGTCTGCCTCGATGAAGCGCAGCGCGTGTGGGTGATGCTCCACTCCGGATCGCGCGGCACGGGGAACCGGATCGGCACCTACTTCATCAACGCCGCCAAGGAGGCGATCGTGAAGGAGGATCTCGATTTCCACCTGGCCGACAAGGACCTGGCGTTCCTGACGGAGGGATCGCAGCTGTTCGACGACTATATCGAAGCGATGCACTTCGCGCAGGATTACGCGATGGCGAACCGCGAGCTGATGATGGTCCGCGTGCTGGAGGCGCTGCGCAAGCACGCCCCCGGTTTCAAGACCGACAAGGCCGCGATCAACTGCCACCACAATTATGCGACCCGGGAGGTTCATTTCGGGGAGCAGCTGTGGGTGACCCGCAAGGGCGCTGTAAGTGCCCGGGAAGGCGAACTGGGGATCATCCCCGGTTCGATGGGCACGGGCAGCTTCATCGTCGAGGGGCTGGGCAATCCGGAGAGCTTCTGCTCCTGCTCGCACGGCGCCGGCCGGGTGATGTCGCGCGGACAGGCGAAGAAGCTGATCAGCCTGGAGGATCACAAGGCCGCGATGCAGGGCATCGAGGCGCGGGTGGACGAAGGCGTGCTGGACGAAAGCCCCGCCGCCTACAAGGACATCGGCGCCGTGATGGACGCGCAACAGGACCTGGTGCGCATCCGCCACCGGTTGCGGCAGGTGGTGAATGTGAAGGGGTGAGGCTCAGCCGCCCTGCCCCTTCCCTTCCTTCTTCTTAGCCCCTCCCGCTTGCGGGAGGGGTTGGGGAGGGTCTTCTTCTACTTCTTCTTCTCTTGCTCACACCGAACCCGGAAAAAGAAGAAAGAAGACCCTCACCCAACCCTCTCCCGCAAGCGGGAGAGGGCCAGAAGGCGCGCATCGTCGCCCCCTTATCCATCGTCACCCCGGCCCCCGTGCCGGGGTCCACCGCCCGGCAAGCGCGGCGATTGAGGCGTAAAGGCTGGAGGAGCGGCATCGTGGACCCCGGCACGGAGGCCGGGGTGACAAAGTTGAGTTGCGAATCGACCGAAGCCCGCTAGCTTCTCCACATGCGCTTTATGCTCCTCGCCCCGCTCGCACTTCTCTCCGCGTGCGGCCTCGATCCTGCGTGCGACACCGAAGTGCTGCAAGTCGCCCGTGACATCGGCAGCGACCGCTATGCCGCGACCGAGGTCCGCAATTGCGGCGCCACTACCGGCTACGCCACCATTGTCCGCGTCGGGCGCGCGAGCGAACCGCAATCCGAAGCCGTCGAGGTGTTCGTCGCGGACAGCGACAACGGGACGGCAACCGGCGGAATGGGCGGGTCGATTTTCATGAGTGTCGTCTGGACCGCACCGGGCAAGCTGGCGATCGTCCATGACGAGCGCGGTCGGGTGTTCAAGCGCGTTACCGAAGCAAAGGGGGCTCAACTCACCTATCGTGCGTCGCGTGGCCCCAGCCTTCCGCCTGGGCCGCCACGCCCTGACGAGAATTTTGATTGGTCAAGGCGCACTTACTAGCCCCAAAACCAGTCTTCCGAAGAACGTGCGGCACAAGGCCGGATGTCACGTGTTCGGCTGCCACGGCTCTCGAACGGCCATCACCCCGTCAAACAGCCGCGACGCGACAAACGCCCCCAGCCACGCCTGCACCTGCGCCAGATCCTGTGCCGCAAACCACTCCCGATCCACCACCGCAAATTGCCGCACGAACGGCAGGATCGCCGCATCGGCCAGCCCGAACCGCTCCCCACCCAGATACGCCCGCTCCGCAAGTCGCGCATCGAGCACGCCGAGCATCGCCAGCCCCGCCGCGCGGTGATCCACCCCATCCGCCGCAAACCGCTCGGGATATTTGTAGCGGTCGAGGTGATGCTTGAACGCCCCATCATTCGTCGCGATCAGCGCAGCGGCGTCGCCCGCCAGCCAGCCCTCGGGATCATTCCGTGCCAGCGCCCAGCGCATGATGTCGATACTTTCGTCGATCACCCGCCCGTCAGGCAGCACCAGTACCGGCACCGTCCCCTTGGGCGAGGCCGCCAGCATCTCCGCCGGCTTGTCACGCAGCTTCACCTCGCGATGTTCGACCACCGTCCCGCTCACCGCCAGCGCCAGCCGCGCCCGCATCTCGTAGCGGCAGCGGCGGAAGCTGTAGAGGATCGGGTCAGTCAGCGTCGCGCCCCGGAAATACCGCGCCGACATGCGCCTCACCGCGCTTCTCCGCCAGCAGCGCCTGGCGATGCCGCTCGGCATAGCTGGCGCGCTGTTCCTCGGTGCGCGTGCCGATACAGGCAGGGCAGCTGACACCCTCGGCATAGTCCGCCGACGCCTGCCCTTCCGGGCTCACCGGCATCCGGCACGCGCGGCACAGCACATGGTCGCCGACCTCAAGGCCATGTTTCACCG
>CAZWZP010000087.1:11797-12140 GCA_964638925.1 uncultured Stakelama sp.
TTTCCCTACACGACGCTCTTCCGATCTTTCACCGCCACCCGCTCGTCGAACACGAAGCATTCGCCGTCCCACAGGCTGCGGTCCTGCGGCACCTGTTCGAGATAGGCGAGGATGCCGCCCTTGAGGTGATAGACCTGCTCCACCCCCTCCGCTTTCGCAAACGCCGTCGATTTCTCGCAGCGGATACCGCCGGTGCAGAACATCGCGATCTTCGGCGTGCGCCCTTCCACCTCAATCTCCGCACGCTTCGCACGAAACCAGTCGGGAAACTCGCTGAAGCTGCGCGTCTGCGGGTCGATCGCGCCGCGAAACGTGCCGATCGCCACCTCATAATCGTTGCGCG
>CAZWZP010000088.1:0-708 GCA_964638925.1 uncultured Stakelama sp.
GGCGCCGCTCGCCGGGGCGGCGTTCCTGGGCGCGGGCCGCGCCGTCCAGCATCGTCGGCCCCTCGCCCTGGAACGCGGCCATTGGGACACGACCACGGCGAACGCATGGGGCGTGATTGCCGCGCGCAAGTTCGAGGGCGTCTATCCGGCGGCTGAGGTGGCCGGGATCACGACCGCGACGATCGGCACGCAGGTGGTGACGCGCAACTGGCCGCTGGCGGAACCGCAGCGCAGCCTGTTGTTCGCGCTCCCCGCGCGGCAGACGCCGCTAGTGCTGAGCCAGTCGGATGGGGCCGGGCCGTGGGCGAGCGTTCAGGTCAAGGCGGCGGTGCCGCTGACCCAGCCGCTCAACGCCGGCTACAAGCTGACCCGCAATGTCGAGGGGGTGCAGGCCAAGGCCAAGGGCGTGCTGGCGCGCGGCGACGTGCTGCGCGTGACGCTGACGGTCGAGGCGAGCGCGGATCGCAACTGGGTGGTGATCAGCGATCCGGTGCCAGCGGGTGCGACCGTCATCGGCTCGCTGGGTGGCCAGTCGGAGATGCTGGCCGAAGGGACCAGCAGCGGCGGGACCAGCTATGTCGAGCGCGGGCGCGATGCGTGGCGCGGTTACTTCGCGTGGATGCCGCGGGGCACGCACAGTGTGAGCTATGCGATGCGGCTGAACGCGGCGGGCCGGTTGCAGCTGCCGCCGAGCCGGGTCGAGGCGAT
>CAZWZP010000088.1:741-1932 GCA_964638925.1 uncultured Stakelama sp.
AGCCGATGGTGGTGGCGCAGCGGTGAGGTGAGTGGGGTTCTCGGCTTGGGTTGTGCTCCTGCGCAGGCAGGAGCCCAGGGTGGGATAGCGAACCGCCTGTGGCTCTGGGCTCCTGCTTTCGCAGGAGTGCAAGACGCATGATTTCCCGCGCACAGATCGTGGAGCGCACGCGGTCGCTCTGGACCCGGCTCGAAGCCGCGACGCATCGCGCGTGGTGGACCGGGCCGCGCATTGCGGTGGCGGCGATCCTGACGCTGGCGGGGGTGCATGTCGCGGTGGACTGGGCGATGCTGCCGCCGCCATTGCCGTCGCACCGCGCGACGGTGGCGGCGTGGAAGCCGTCCGAGGCGTGGCTGTATGATCGCGAGGGGCGGCTGCTCGATAGCTCACGGGTCGATTTTCAGGCGCGGCGGTTGGCGTGGACGCCGCTCGACAAGATCGCGCCCGAGGCGGTCGAGGCGATTGCTCAGGCGGAGGATCGTCGGTTCCGCGACCATGACGGGGTCGATTGGTGGGCGGTAGCTGGGTCGATCCGTGACCGGTTGGAGGGCAAGCGTGCGCGCGGGGCCTCGACCCTGTCGATGCAGGTCGCGGGCTATCTGTCGGCGGATCTCGCCGCACCGGGATCGCGCGGGTTCATGGACAAGCTGCGCCAGATGCGCGCGGGTGCGGCACTGGAGCGGGGGTGGAGCAAGGATCAGATCCTCGAAGCCTATCTCAACCTCGCCGGGTTTCGCGGTGAGGCGCAGGGGATTGGAGCGGCGGCTTTGGGGCTGTTCGGCAAGACGCCGGATGCGCTGACGCGCGACGACGGACTGCTGCTCGCGGCGTTGCTGCCCGATCCGGCGGCGGGGGCGGATGTGGTGGCGCGGCGGGCGTGTGCGCTGTCGCGGGACGCGGATTGCAGTCGCTTTGCCGGGGCGGCGGCGTCGATGCTGGGGCCGGCGCGCAGCCTGACGCTCGATCCGGGGCTGGCGATGCATCTGTCGAACCGGATGCTGACGCAGCCGGGCCTCAGGGTGAAGACCACCATCGACCTGAACGTGCAGCGCGTCGCGATCCGCGCGTTGCGGCGGCAGCTGGTTGGCCTTGGCGGCACGCGCGCGCGCGACGGGGCGGTGATCGTTGCGGACAATGCGACCGGGGAGATTCTGGCCTGGGTCGGCGGCATCGGGGGCGCGTCGACCGCGC
>CAZWZP010000088.1:1945-9578 GCA_964638925.1 uncultured Stakelama sp.
TGCGGCGAGCTATCGGCAGGCGGGATCGACGCTGAAGCCGTTCCTCTATGCGCAGGCGATCGAGAAGGGGTATCTGACCCCCGCCTCGATCCTCGATGACAGCCCGGTGCAGCTCGACACCGCGTCGGGGCTGTATGTGCCGCAGAATTACGACCGCGCGTTCAAGGGGCCGGTGAGTGCGCGGTCGGCGCTGGCCGGGTCGCTCAACGTGCCGGCGGTGCGGACGTTGATCCTGACCGGGGTAGAGGCGTTTCGCGACCGGCTATGGGACAGCGGCTATCGCGGGCTGACCGAGAGCGGCGATTATTATGGGTTCAGCCTGGCGCTGGGGTCGGCGGAGGTGACGCTGGTCGAGCAGGTCGCCGCCTATCGCAGCCTGGCGCGCGGCGGGCGGTGGTCGCCCTTGCGGGTGGAGGCCGATGCGAAGGCGGAGGCGGATCGGGTAACGACCACGCCACAGGCGGCGTGGCTGGTCGCGGACATGCTGGCCGATCCGGCGGCGCGGGCATCGACCTTCGGGATGGACTCGGCGCTGCGGCTGCCCTTCTGGGCGGCGGTGAAGACGGGGACGTCGAAGGCGATGCGCGACAATTGGTGCATCGGCTTTTCGGACCGCTACACGGTCGGCGTGTGGGTCGGGAATCTGGAGGGCGACCCGATGCGCGCGGTGTCCGGCACCAGCGGTGCGGCACCGGTGTGGCGCGACGTGATGATGGCGCTGCACGCCCAGCAGCCCGGGCGCACGCCGGAGCGGCCCAAGGGGATCGAGGAGCGGCAGGTCAGTTTCGGCGGCAATATCGAACAGCCGCGTCGCGAGTATTTTCTCGCCGGCACGGAGATGACTCAGGTCGCGGCGGCGCCGGCGGTGGCGCGGCGACCGCGCATCGTCAGCCCGGTGGCGGGCAGCGTCTATGCGCTCGATCCGGATATCCCGATCGAACGGCAACGCATGGCGATCAGCGTGTCGGGGGAAATGATCGGCCACCGGCTGCTGCTCGACGGGCGCGATCTGGGCAGCGCCGATGCGCGGCCATTGGTGCTTGCGGGGCCGGGGCGGCATCAGTTGCGGCTGGTGGCACCGGGCGGGCGCGTGGTCGATCAGGTCGTGTTTACCGTCCGCTGAACCAAAGCGAATCCGGCGCGTTCACGCATCCGGTCCTTACCCTTTCGGGCCGAAAGAAAGTATAGGCCGCGCCGGCAGCGTATCCGTCGGCGCGGCCATTTTTACGTGTTACCAGAAGAAGTTGCGATACACCCGGATCACGATGCCGCGACGGGTGTCGACCAGCAGCACGTCGTCATAGTGACGCACCCAGCGCTGGTAGCGACCGGCCGGCGGCAGGCGATAGCGCCACGGGTCGTTGATGTAATAGCGGCTGCCATAATAGGTCGGCGCAATGCGCACACCGACACGGAAGCCCTGATACCGGAACGGCGCGCGCCAGTTGCCGCGAGCATAGACGCCGCGATTCGAACTGCGATAGGTGCGCCAGTCATTGTCGCCCCAGCGGCGGTTGCGATCCTGAACGGCGTCGCGATATTCGCGGCGTTCCTCACGCACATCGCGCTGTTCGCGGCGGACATCGCGGCGGTCGCCATAGCGGCGGGCGTCGCGCAGCTCGCGCTGTTCCTCACGCAGGTCCTGGCGCTCGCGGCGCACTTCGCGCTGCGACTGGGCGCTGGCGGCGGGCACCATGACCGGCATGGCGACAGCGGCGATCAGCGCGGTTGCGATCAATCTCTTCATTTGCGTCCTCCTTCGACCCGGTCATGTCGACCGGTATGAGAAGAGATTAGGCAGTCGCGACTGAACGGTGCGGGAATGAACAGTTCAGGCGCGTGAAAGGGAAATTACGGCCCGCCGGGGCCGCCGCCGCCAGTGCCTGGCGCGCCGACGGTGCCGATATTGCCGAACAGATCCTCAAAGAAACCACGCTCACGGCCCAAAGTCGGGGTCTTTTCGTTCGACGGGTTGATTCTTGCGATCTGCTCGATCCCGGTCCGCGACACTTCAGTCACATTGCCCGCCGCGTCGAACCGAATGCGCAGCGTCGTCTGCTGCTCCGCCCGCGGATTGTTGAAGGCGAAATTGCGCGTTGCGCGCCCGACATAGTACCATTCGCCCTCGTTGAACTGGCTGGTCAGAGTCGGCTTGCCCAGTGTCTGGAGAACCGATTCGCGATTGTCCACGCCGGGCTGGACCGAGTTGACCAGGTCGGCATCGACCACATAGCCCTGATACCCGCGCAGCGGCTTCACACAGGCACTGGTGCCGAGCAGGATCGTGCCGCACAGCGCGACAGTCAGGATACGGGCGGACTTCATCAAACTCACTCTCCCCAGGCGGGCACGGCCGCGCATTGCATCGCGCGCCGATCCCCTCAATATGCGGGGCGGCTCCGGCAAACAAGCGCCGAGAGACATTGGAGTGTAACGATGCGATTGTGGGACAGGCTGACCGGGCGCAAGGCGGAGAACCCGGCGGCGGCGCTGTATCAGGCGGTGGTGGCGCGCGGGCGCGAACCGCATTGGTATGAAGCGGGCGCGGTGCCCGATACGGTCAATGGCCGGTTCGACATGATCGCTACCGTGCTCGCCATGGTGATGCTGCGGATCGAACATGATGCGGAAGCGGCGGAGACGACCGCGCGGCTGACCGAATGCTTCGTCGACGATATGGACGGGCAGCTGCGCCAGATCGGGATCGGCGACGTCGTGGTCGGCAAGGGCATTGGCAAGATGATGGCGCTGCTGGGCGGACGAATCGGGGCGTATCGCGACGCCTTGGCCGATGGGGCCGCGCCGGGGGCTTTTGCGGACGCATTGCTGCGCAACCTGTACCGTGGCGAGCATCCCGGGGATGCGGCGCTGGCGCATTCGGCGGACGGGCTGCGTGCGCTGTACAAGGGGTTGGCGGGCGTGCCGCACGCGGTGCTGTTGCAGGGGCGGCTGGCGTGATCACGCCAGAGTTTTCGCGGCCGCAGCGGCTGGATGCGATCGGTGCGGGCGAGCATCGCGTCGAGATTTCTGCCGATACCGGGGAGCGCGCGGCGCTGGCGAAGCGGTTCGGGCTGGTTGCGATCGACCGGCTGGATGCGACGATGACCGTGCAGCGCGATGCGACCGGCGTGGTCGCGCGCGGGCAGTTACGCGGCGCGGTGGTTCAGGCGTGCAGCGTGACCGGCGCTCCGGTCCCGGCGCAGGTCGATGAGGCATTTGCGATCCGCTTCCTGCCCGAAGGGACACCCGAAGCCGACGAAGTCGAACTGTCCGATGCGGACTGCGATACGGTCTTTTATTCGGGCGCTGCAATCGACCTGGGCGAGGCGGCGGCGGAGACGCTGGCACTGGCGCTCGATCCCTTTCCGCGCAGCCCAGGCGCAGACGCGGCGTTGCGTGATGCCGGGGTGCTGGGCGAGGACGACGCCGGGCCGTTTGCGGCGTTGGCCAAGCTCAAACAACGCAACGATTAAGCGAAGGGCTCAGCAGGGCGGGGGGCATGTGGGGCAGGGGGCTTTTGCCTCGTCCCGTTGGGTCGATGCGCCGCTGCCCGGTGCGGACGGCGCTCCGCTTGGTCGCAGCGTCCGCGCGCGTAGCGAACATGCAGGGTTGGGTTCCACTCCCGATTCCCGAGGCTCGGGCGGCGGTGCGGCTGGCGGAGGTGGCGGTGGAAGCCCGCGTGTGGGTGGGGGCTTGGTCTGGCCATGTGCGGTGAGGGTCGGCAAGCCATACGCCGCGAGCGCCAGTGCTGCGATCACCCCGAGTCGCATAGCTTCCCCCTACGATCAGCATGAACCCGCCGTTGGATGGAGTCAAAGCCGCGCGCCGGCGGCGCGCAAGTCGGCGATGAAGGCGGCGTGCTGCGCGGCCCTTGCTTCGGGGTCGGGCAGGCGCAGCAGGTAGCTTGGATGGACGGTGATCCATGCCTCTGCACCCGAGTCGAGCGGAATGGCGCGGCCGCGCTCGCGCGCGATGGTGACGGCCCTGCCCAGCAGCGACCGCGCGGCGGTGGCGCCGAGGGCGATGACGATTCTGGGGCGAACAATCAGCAATTCCTGTTCGATCCACCAGCGGCAGGCGCTGATTTCGCCGGCGTCGGGGGTCGCATGGATGCGCCGCTTGCCGCGTGGTTCGAATTTGAAATGCTTGACCGCGTTGGTGAGATAGGCGGCGGATCGGTCGATGCCCGCTTCGGCCAGCGCCCCGTCGAGCAATTGCCCGGCCGGGCCGACGAACGGGCGACCAGCAATGTCCTCCTGATCACCCGGTTGTTCGCCGATCAGCATCACCGGGGCATCGACCGGGCCTTCGCCGAACACGGTTTGCGTCGCGGGTTTATAGAGGTGGCAGCGGGTGCAGGCGGCGGCTTCGTCGCGCAGTGCAGCCCATGCCTTTTGCGCATTGTCCCCGGGGCCGGCGGTGCGTGCGGTCTTGACCATGGCGAGCTCGCGGGCGCGGGCGCCCTTGATCAACTCGCCCACCAACGCGGTTTCGGGCATGTTCTTCCAGTATTTGCGCGGCATCTCCTTGAGCATCGCGCCGGTCTTGAGGCGGGCCGGGTTGAAGATCGACGCATAATAGGTCTTCCACACCGCCTCGACCGGATCGTCCTGCGGCGCATCGGCCTTGCTGGCGCCGGGGCCTTCGGAGAGGGTTTGGCCATCCCAGTGGAGGGTCAGCTCCGGCGTCAGGATCGACCAGCGCATCGTGTGGAAGCGGTCGACGAAGAAGCGGGCATTGGCGCGGACGATGTGATGGTCGGGCTCGAACCAGGCGATGAAGCGCGGGCCGGTGTCGTCCGCCACTTCGCGGAAGCGCAAAAACGCGCGCATCTTGTGGATGTCGCGGCGGACGGACTTGGCCATGTCGTCGAGGCGGCGGAGCAGCGAGTCGGCCTTGTCCTCGATACTGCCCGGCCGTGCGATCACGCGGGTCAGCAGCGTGTAGAGCAGCGCGAAGCGTTCGGGGTCGCTGTGCAGGATCGCTTCGTGTGCGAGGCTGACGAAACGGCGCGAGACGCGGAGTTCGGGCGCGGCGGCGGGGAGGACGGCTTCGTCGCCGAACAGGTCGGCGGGTTGATCGCCGACTTGCCACACGACGTCGGACGGATCGACTCGCGCGGCAGCGAGCGACCGGGCGGCGTCGCGCCAACCTTCGAAATCATCCTCAGCGGCAAGGGCTACTACGCGCATCGGTCCCCTTAACGCGCGGGGAGCGATTCGATCCATTGCGACAGCAGCGCGATCCCCTCGTCATGCGCGGTCGCGCGGCCGAGTTCGGGCATGGCGATGCCGGGATCGGTGCTGCGCAGGCGATAGATCAGGATCGACGCCTGGGCATCGCCCGGCGCGATTGCGAAATCTCGCCCGCCGCTGCCGCGCCCCGCCGCCACCGGGCGCTTGCCGATGCCGAGCGCGACGGGGTCGGTGCGGTCGAGTTCGAGGAACAGGCCCGAGTTTGACGCGGCGCCCGCCGGATTGTGGCAATGCGCGCAGTTGATCTCGAGATAGGCACGCGCGCGGGCATCGAGCGGGGCTTTCGGATCGTCCCAGCGGGCGACGCGCGGGGCGCTGGCGGGGGCGCGGTCGAGCAGGCCGGCTTTGACCAGCGCTTGCAACTGGCCGTGATGGTTGAGGTAGCGCGCCTTGGGGCCGATCGGGGCGATCTGGCCCGCCAAGGCGTGGCAATCCTTGCACTGGTTCGCGTTGGGGACGGCGTAGCTGATCTGGCGCGCGCGGCCGGATGGGTCGGTGAAGGAAACGGGTAGGCGCGTCCCGGCGCGTTTGACCACCGCGTCGGTGCCTTCGGCATTCCAGACATAGGGGATCGCGACCCAGCCCGATGCGCGGCGGAGCAACAGGCGGGTTTCGATCGGTTTGAACGCGGCGCCGGTGCCATAGCCGAAGGTCTTGATGAGCGCGGAGCCGACCGGGAAGTCGAATGCGGCCTTGGCGTCATACTTCGCCTGTTGGCCGGCGGGGACGTAGATGAAGCGCTGCTTGGTCGTGTAATCGGAGAAGAGCGGGGTTTCGAGGTCGTAGCCGACGACACGCGCTGCCGGAGTACGTTGGGTCAGGTCGGTGAAGAAGCCATAGTCGGAGAGCTTGGCGGGGTAGCCATCGGCGGTGATCGCGGCGTCGTTCACCCGCGCCGGCTGGCTTGCCGCAGCGACGCCGAACGCCGCTGCGCACAGGGCCAGCAGGGCGAGTCCCGCACGCGTCACTTGGCCGCCGCCTCCATCGCTGCGGGGAGCACCACGGCGGCGGGGCGCGGGGCGGCGGGGGCGTTGAGGTCTGCCTTGCCCGGCTTGGCCGAGCTGGTCGGTGCGGCGAGCGCGAGACCGAGGGTCAGCACCGGCACCGGATCGGCGACGTGCAGGCCGAGTTCGGCGGCATTGCCGGTGCCGTCCCACCACACGGGGGGCGCGGCTCCGCCGAATGCGGCGACGAGGAAGCCGCCGCCCTCGACTCCCGGCTCGAACCCGGCGCGGCCATGGCGGTTGCCCGACACCACGACATGGCGCGGATAGGGGTTGTAGGCCTTGTCCTCGTAGCTCTGGCGGTACGACATGATGATGACGTTGGCGGTGGCATGGTCGGTCAGGTCGTTGTCGAAGACGTGGACGCCGTCATTGGCCATGACCAGCACCCCGGTCCCCTTGGGCACGGTGGCGACGATATTGCCCTTGGGCGCGAAGTTCGGGGTGTCGTTGAGGAACACCTTGTTGCCATAGACCCGCACGCTGCCGCCGCCCATGCGCGGCAAATTGGGGAGGTCGAAGACGAGGATGCCGCCGGTATTCTTCGTCGCGGTGTTGCCGAACACATCGGCGTGGTTGCTGTTCTCGATCTCGATCCCCGCGACATTGTGCGCGACGAAGCTGTTGCGGACGATGATCTGTTCCGACTGGCCGACATAGATGCCGGCGTCCGATGCGCCTTTGACCGTCACGCCGTCGATCAGGATTTGGCTGCTGGAGACGGGATAGACGCCGTACGCGCCGTTGCTTTCCTTCGGACCGCCGGTCCATTCGACACGAATGTCCTTGTAGACGATGCGGTCGGCGCCCTTGGACTTGATGCCGTCGCCCTTGCTGTCCTCGACCGCGAAGCCGCGCAGGACGACATCGTCGGAGGTGACGAGCAGCCCCTCGCCCGCGCCGAGCTGGCCCTTGAAGCTGAGGATCGTCTTGTCCGGCCCCGCGCCGCGCACAGTGACCTTGTCCACGTCGAGGCTGAGGCCGTCGGTCAGCTCGAACCGGCCCGGGCCGATTTCGACCGTGTCGCCGGGCTTGGCGTCGAGCAATGCCTGTTGCAGCCGCTCCTGCGCGTCGGGGCCGGCGGGGATTTTGAGGGTTTCGGCATAGGCGGCGGGCGCACAGGCGAGCAATGCGGCGGCCGCGACGGCGGTGCGGATCATGGGCCTCTCCTCGTTTTGGGGAGCAGCTTACGCAGTCCGCACCGCGCGTCCAGTCGTTTACACGGGTGTCAGTAATTCCTCCCCCAGCTAGCTGGGGGAGGGGGACCGCCGAAGGCGGTGGAGGGGCCGCCCTCGCAGAGGGCGGAATTTTGCCGAGCTGCTCACGGCCGTCTGCGCGGCCGCCCCTCCACCACCCGCTTCGCGAGCGGTCCCC
>CAZWZP010000088.1:9588-12087 GCA_964638925.1 uncultured Stakelama sp.
GCGCTGCCACCTCCCCTGCGGGGCAGGGGAGGAATTGGCTTACTCCCGCGCATCCCCCGGCATTTCCTCCTCGGCGCGCTCCAGTTCCTTGGGCTTGCGCGCCTCGAAGATCTTGGCGAGCTTGGCCTTGGTCGCGTCGTCCAGATCCTTCGACGCGGCGGGGAACATCTCTTCCTCTTCCTCGTCGATATGGTGGAGGTAGCGGTCGCGCATCGACTTGAACTTGGTCAGCCAGCCGCTCGACGACATGTCCATCTCGACCAGTTCGCCGAGCATGTCGTCGACTTCCTTATGCTCCGACACCGAATGGCGCGCTTCGTCGCGCAGGTCGGGGTTGGCGAGCATCGTCGCGTAGAGCGACTCCTCCTCGGCGGCGGCATGGGCTTGCAGCTCGACACGCAGCTCCTCGAACAATGTCCGCCGCTCCTCGCTGTCGCCGCTCGTTTCGGCGATGCGGTCGAGCAGGTCGCGTTGGCGGTTGTGATCCTGGATCAGGTCTTCGAAAATGCGGGTCTCGGCCATGCAAAGTCTCCTTTGCGCGCTCAACCGCTCATGCTCTCGGTTGTTTCACCCGCGACTCATTCTCACTCGGGAGGTTAGTCAATTGGCTGACCACGATTTCGGCGATCTGAGCCAGGGGGATGGTGAACACGCCACCCTCATCCTCGCGCCAGATTGCAATGCCCTCACTCGGGTCGGGGAAGGGGCGCGCTGCGGCTTGTGGCGAAGCCAGCCGTGTGACGCTGGCATCAAGCGTTTCCCGCGATACCGGAAGGTGGGGCATATCGGTTGGGGGCCGATCCCGCGTTACACGGATGCCGGTCATGCCGATGTGGTAGATCGGCCCGGTCGGCGATGCCTCAACCTGATGGATCTTGATCAACGATCCCGCATCTTCCGGTCGTCCAGCATATTCCCAGACCTGCCCCGCGGCATAGCCAGGCCGTTCCTGAGATGGGGCCAGTATTGCCGAGAGGAGGGCGAGCGCGCCGAGCATGAAGTTCATACCGGGACGCTAACTCGGGTGCACCAAACTCTCAAGCCGCGAACAGCTCCATCTGCTTTGCCGGTGGGGCGACGAGCGGGCGCAGGTCGGCGCGGTCGGCGAGCAATGTCGGGCGCCAGTCGCTGGTGATCAGGAACGGCTTCAATTTCTTCACCGACACGGTGAGCCGCGCGACATCGGTCAGCGTCAGCCGCCGCCAGCGGCGGGAGATCAGGATGCGGTCGACCGCTTTCACGCCAAGGCCGGGAACGCGCAGCAGCGCCTGACGCGGGGCGGTGTTGACGTCGACCGGGAAGCTGTCGCGGTGCTTCAGTGCCCAGGCCAGCTTGGGGTCGATGTCGAGCGGCATCATGCCGGTTGCGGTGTCGGCGGCGTCGGCGACCTCGCCCGGCGAATAGTCGTAGAAGCGCATCAGCCAGTCGGACTGGTAGAGGCGATGTTCGCGCAGCAGTGGCGGGCGCTGGAGCGGAAGGACCGCGCTCGCGTCCGGGATTGGGCTGAACGCGGAATAATAGACACGGCGCAAGCCGAAGCGACCGTACAGACCGGCGGCGCGGCCGACGATGTCGCGGTCGGTGGCGGCATCGGCGCCGACGATCATCTGGGTCGACTGACCCGCCGGCGCGAATTTGGGGGCAGAGCGGTAGCGTTTGCGCGCGTCGCCGCTGTCTTCGATATCGCGCTTCAAATCGCCCATCGCCCCTTCGATCCGGGGGGCGGACTTTTCGGGGGCCAGGCGGGTCAGGCCGGCGACGGTGGGCAGCTCGACATTGATCGACAGGCGGTCGGCGTGCAGTCCGGCCTGATGGATCAGCCCCGGGTCGGCGTCGGGGATCGTCTTCAAATGGATGTAACCGCGAAAATCGTGATCCTCGCGCAGGCTGCGCGCGACCTCGACAATCTGCTCCATCGTGTAGTCGGGCGAGCGGATGATGCCCGAGGAGAGGAACAGCCCCTCGATATAGTTGCGGCGGTAGAAATCGAGGGTGAGGCGGACGACCTCCGGCGCGGTGAAGCGCGCGCGGCGGACGTTCGAGCTTTTGCGGTTGATGCAATAGTGGCAGTCGAAGATGCAGCTGTTGGTCAGCAGGATCTTGAGCAGGCTGATGCAGCGCCCGTCGGGCGCATAGGCGTGGCAGATGCCCATGCCCTCGGTCGAGCCCAGCCCGCCCTTGCGGCTGTCGCGCCGCGCCGTGCCCGACGAGGCGCAGGAGGCGTCATACTTGGCCGCGTCCGCCAGGATGGCCAGCTTCTCGGTGATGGTCAGGGCGGGCATGTGTTCACCATGCGTTCCTGTGCTGCGGCGGGCAAGCGGGATGCGTCCGGGTGCGACCGCACGGCACGGGAGAGCGCCGGGGGCGGGCGAAGGGGCGGGCCGTCGCGCATCGGCCCTTGCACAATAGGATCTGGCTTGAGACACTCGCGCCGTCCGCTTCGGGGCCACCCGGTTGGGCACGGCTCTTTCTCATCGTCCGCATGTCCGCCCAGCCAGG
>CAZWZP010000089.1:0-12018 GCA_964638925.1 uncultured Stakelama sp.
AGTTGAGCGTGGCGACGATGTTCCAGCGGTCCATCTGGCCCTGGTTGATCTGCTGCGTCCCGTGATACAGGCCGCTGGTGTCGCCCAGGCCGACGGTATTGGCGGTGGCGAACAGGCGGAACCAAGGGTTCGGGCGGATCACGCGATTCTGGTCGAGCAGGGTCAGCTTGCCCTCGGTCTCCAGCACGCGCTGGATCACGAACATCACGTCGGGGCGGCCGGCGTCATATTCGTCGAAGACGAGCGCGGTCGGGGTCTGCAGCGCCCAGGGCAGCAGGCCTTCGCGGAATTCGGTGACCTGCACGCCATCCTTGAGCACGATCGCGTCGCGGCCGATCAGGTCGATGCGGCTGATATGCGCGTCGAGGTTGATGCGGATGCACGGCCAGTTGAGGCGCGCGGCGACCTGTTCGATGTGCGAGGATTTGCCGGTACCGTGATAGCCCTGAATCATCACGCGGCGGTTGTGCGCGAAGCCGGCGAGGATCGCGAGCGTGGTGTCGCCGTCGAACACATAGGCCGGGTCGAGATCGGGCACGCGCTCGTCCGCCTCGCTGAACGCCGGGACCTCCATGTCGATGTCGATGCCGAACAGGTCGCGGACACTGACGGTCTTGTCCGGGGCTTCCAGGATCGTCGTCTCGCGACTGTCGGGCTGGGTACTGGGGATGCTGGTCATGGGGTTCCGGACTCGGGACAGGTCTGTTGCGGTGCGGTATCGGCTCGCGTGCTACTCCGCAAGCGTGAGGGACGGATCGGTATGCATCAATCCTCCCCCGCCAGGGGGAGGTGGCGCCGCAGGCGACGGAGGGGGAGGAAGGGAAAAATCTCGACTGCCGTGCTTCCTCCCCCTCCGTCAGCTACGCTGACACCTCCCCCTGGCGGGGGAGGATTGCACGACTAATCCTTGTCCTCGGTCCATTTGGGTGGGAGCGGGAAGCGCGTCACGAACGCCTCGGCGAGTGCGTGATCGCCCTCGATGTGCAGCAAGCCTGCAGCCTCCAGCTCCGCCAGCGCGCCGTCATAGACCGCCCCGGCGATCGCGGTGGGCGGGCCGTTGAAGATCACGTCCGCGTCCGCCGGGTCTCCCCGCTTCAGCTCAATCCCGTCGCGATTGTAGCGTCCGACAAACGCGTCGTCGCCCATCCGGAACCCCACGACGATATCCATGTCGCCGGTGAGCGCAGGATTGTGCATCGTGCGCAGCGACATCATCGCGGAGGCCGCCGAGAGATGCAGCGTCGGATCATGTTCGGGCGAGCGCACCGCCCAGGCGCCGAGCAGCTGGATCGGCTTTTCGGCCTCATAGCCCCACGGGGTCAGCGCATAGACCTGTGCATTCGCTGGCGGGGGGAGCTTTTGCCGGGTGAGGATGCCCGATTCCTCCAGCCCCTCAAGCCGCTGGGTCAGGACATTCGCCGACAGGCCGGGCAGCGCGCCCTTGATCTCGCTGAACCGGCGCGGGCCGAACATCAGTTCGCGCACGATCATCAGCGACCAGCGCTCGCCCACCAGTTCCAGCGCCATCGCCGTGCCGCACGCATCGTCATACCAGCGCCGCCGCTCTTTTTTCACAGCGCCTGCAATCGACAAGCAGGATAAGTCATTTTTTGTAACTTCATAGTTGCTTTTAATAACTCGTCACGGCATCACGCTCAAGCAAGCGATTCGAACCTCTGTGTTTCACGAAATCCATCGCAGTCAGTGGACCATGCCGCAATTCCGGAGAGAGACAATGACGGGGATCACCACCTGTATCTGGAGCAACTATACGGCCGAGGAACAGGCGACGTTCTACACGTCGCTGATCCCCGACAGCCGTATCGTCCGGATCGAGCGCACGCCGGTCGACACGCCGAGTCAGAAGGCAGGCGAGGTCATCATCGCCGAGATCGAGCTCGCCGGGCAGCGTTACCTGCTGCTCAACGGCGGCCCGATGTTCCAGCATAGCGAGGCAGTCAGCTTCATCCTCCACACACCCGATCAGGCCGAGACCGACCGGCTCTGGACCGCACTCACCGCCGATGGCGGGGCGGAAAGCCAGTGCGGCTGGTGCAAGGACAAATGGGGCGTCAGCTGGCAAGTCACGCCCGACCGGCTGATGGAGCTGGTGTGGGACAATCCAGACAAGGCTGCGGCACAGCGCGCGATGCAGGCGATGATGGCGATGAAGAAGATCGACATCGCCGGAATCGAGGCCGCGGCAGCGGGTGAGAGCGTCACCGCCTGAACCATCGCATTCAAGGAGATGCCCAATGACCTATGTCGAAGGATTCCTGACCCCCGTCCCGACCGCGAACAAGGCGGAGTATACCAAGCACGCACAAGGCGCGATCGCGCTGTTCAAGAGCCTCGGCGCCACCCGCTTCGTCGAAGCGTGGGGCGACGATGTCCCCGATGGCAAGGTCAACGACCTCAAACAGTCGGTCGGCCTGAAGGATGACGAGACCGTGCTGTTCAGCTGGCTCGAATATCCTGACAAGGCGACGCGCGACGCGGCCAATGAAAAGATGATGAGCGACCCGAGCGCCGCCGAGGCCATGAAAGACATGCCCTTCGACGGCAGCCGCATGATCTTTGCCGGATTCGAGCCGATGGTCGAGGCGGGCGATGCGGGGCAGACCGGTTATATCGACGGTTATGTCCTCCCCGTTCCTGCAGCGAACAAGGACGCGTATCGCGACCTCGCCGCGTCGATGGTGCCGCTGTTCCAGGAATTCGGCGCGCTGCGCGTGGTCGAGGCATGGGGCGAGGACACGCCGGACGGCAAGGTCACCGATTACAACCGCGCCACGCACAAGAAGGATGACGAGTGCGTCGTCTACAGCTGGATCGAATGGCCCGACAAGGCAACCCGCGACGCCGGCTGGGCCAAGATGATGGCGGACGAGCGGATGAAGCCGCCGTCGGAACCGCCCTTTGACGGCAAGCGGATGATGTGGGGCGGCTTCCAGCCGATCCTGGATACGGCGCAGGGGTGAGCTGACGTACTTAGCCCCTCCCCTTCAGGGGAGGGGTTGGGGGGGGCCTATCCACACGGGCCACGCTCTCGGTGAGACTTAGACGCCCCCTCCCCTGAAGGGGAGGGGCTTAGAAAATCGGAGACACGACATGACCAACCCGCACGGCAGCTGGATCTGGTACGAGCTGATGACTCCCGACGCACAGGCGTCGCGGTCCTTTTACGAAGCGATTGTCGGGTGGCGCATCGACGCGGAGTCGATGGCACCCGGCGACACCGAATATCGCATCCTCCACGCGCCCGATGGCGATGTCGGCGGGATGTTGACGCTGAGCGCCGACATGATCGCCGGCGGTGCGAAGGCCGGCTGGCTCGGCTATGTTGGCGTCGACGATGTCGATGCGACGGTCGAGCGGATCCAGTTCGCGGGCGGATCGGTACATATGCCGCCCACCGACATTCCCGGCATAGGCCGATTCGCAATGGTCGCCGATCCGCAGGGCGCCCCTTTCTACGTCATGCGCGGGTTCAGCCCGGAAAGCAGCACCGCCTTTGCCCGGATGGGCGAGGGGCATGTCAGTTGGAACGAGCTGCAGACCAGCGACGCCGAGGCGGGTTTCGCCTTTTATTCAGGCCTGTTCGGCTGGGAAAAGGCAGGCGGGATGCCGATGCCGTGGGGTGAATACAGCTTTCTGCGCGGCAAGGATGCGGGCGAGGCAATGGACGCTGTCTGGGGCGCGATGATGCCGCGCGAAAAGCCCGAGCATCCGGTCGGCTGGACCTTCTATTTCCGCGTGCCGGATATCGAAGCAGCACATGCCAAGGTGAAGGAACTGGGCGGCACTCCACTCGACGACCCGATGGAGGTACCCGGTGGCGACCGCGTGTTCCTAGCCACCGACCCGCAGGGCGCGACCTTCGGGCTGGTGGCACCGAAATGAGCGGTCTTCCCGAACTCTACGCCCACCCCTTTTCCTCCTATTGCTGGAAGGCGCTGATCGCATTCTACGAACATGATCTGCCCTTCACGCTGCGCATCGTGTCGCCCGACGAACCGGAGAACAGCGCGCGATGGGCGGAGCTGTGGCCATTCAAGCGCTTCCCGCTGCTGGTCGATGGCGATCTGGTGCTGGGTGAATCGAGCATCATCGCCGAACATGTCGATCGCCGCTCAGGCGCGCCGCGGCTGATCCCCGCCGATCCTGATGTAGCGCTGCAGGTGCGGATGCTCGACCGATTGTTCGACCAACAGGTGATGGACCCCGCCGCGCGGCTGGTGTTCAACGCGATCCGGCCAGCCGACAAGCGCGATCCGATGGCGGACGAGCAGGTCGCGGCGCAGCTCGCCACCAGCTATGCCTGGTTCGACGCGCATCTGGCGGGCCGCACATGGGCGGCGACCGACGGCTTCACCCTCGCCGACCTGTCCGCCGCGCCCGCGCTGTTCTACGCCGACTGGATCATCCCGATCCCCGAAGCCCATGCCAATCTGCGCGGCTATCGCGCCCGGCTGCTCGCGCATCCGTCAGTGGCGCGCGCGGTCGACGGCGCGCGGCCCTATCGCCATTTCTTCCCGCTCGGCGCGCCCGATCGGGATTAGTTGACGCGGCGGCCGGGCTGATCGCCGGTTGACATATTTTCCTACCATGATAGTAGGAGAATAGATGCGTGCAGCGGACCCTGTCCCAGCCCACACCGCCGGCCACCCGGTCTGGCAACGCATCACCAGTCACCAAATCGGTCCCCCCGAAGCGGCGCTATCCTTTTCTGCACGCCTCGCGCGCGAAAATGGATGGAGCGCCGCAACGGCGGAGCGGGTGATCACGGAATATCGCCGCTTTGCCTTTCTCGCCGTGACCGGTGATGCGCCCGCAACCCCGTCCGACGCGGTCGATCAGGCGTGGCATCTGCACCTCACCTACACCCGCGACTATTGGGAGCATTTCTGCCCCGACGTGCTAGGCCGCGCGCTGCACCACGGCCCGACGGCGGGCGGGGCGGATGAGCATCGCCGCTATTACCGCCAATATGCCGATACGCTGGCCCGTTACGAGGCCGCGTTCGGCGTCGCGCCCCCTTCCGACATCTGGCCTTCAGCCGCACGCCGGCTGATCGACGATCCCCGCGCGCGGCGGGTGCATCCCCGCGAGGCAGTCATCGTGCCGCGCTGGCAGGCGACGCTCTATGCGTCCCTGCTGATCGCGATGACTGCGCTCGCGCTCTATCTAGGAGTGACGTGACATGCCGCTTGGTGTGTTCGACTGGACCGGAGGTCCCTTCCTGACGCTCTACATCGCCCTGCTGCTGATCGTGATCCTGCTGGGCATCATCATTCCCGCGCGGATGCGGCCCGAGGGGCGGAACCGCCCCGTTACCGATCCCGAACAGCTCGCCTATCTCTCGGGCGGCAGCGCGCGACTCGCCGAAACGGTCACCGCCCGGCTGCTCGCCGCCAAATCGCTCGCACTGGGGGCGAAGGGGAAGCTCGACATCCTGTCGCACAGCGCCGCGACCCGCGCCGAGACCGGGGTACTGGCACTCACCGCCCCGCTCGATTGGGCGCGGATCGAGCGTGCGGTGCGGCCCCAGGCGAGCCGCATCCAGACCGATCTGGAACGCGCCGGGCTGATGCTCGACAGCGGCGAGCGCGCGAACCTGCGCTATTGGGCGCTGCTGCCCTATGCGATGCTGCTGATGTTCGGCGCGACCAAGCTGGTAATCGGTGAGGCACGCGAGCGCCCGGTCGGGTTCCTGATCGCGCTGCTAGTAGTCACCGCGATCCTCGCGCTGATCCGCGCCGCCACGATTCCCCGGCTGACCCGCGCCGGGACCGAGGCGCTGGCCACGGCGCGCAAGAATGCCGACCGCATCCGCCGCGCGCCGCAGACCGCGGAGACGGGGATGGCGGTCGCGTTGTTTGGGACTGCGGTGCTGGTCGGCTCCGAACTCGACGCCTTCCACAAACTGCGCGCGGGGAGCGGCGATAGCGGCGGCGGCGGTGGCGATTCGGGCAGTGGCGATGGCGGCTGCGGGGGCGGCGGATGCGGCGGCTGCGGAAGCTAGGCGAAGGCGGGTGAACTCTTGAGCTGCTGATACGCCGCGATCACCTTTTGCAGCGCGCCTTCATGGCTGCGGTCGCCGCCATTGCGGTCGGGGTGGTAGCGCCGGACCAGATCGGAATAGCGGCGGCGCAGCGCGGTGCGGTCGGCATCGAGGTCGAGGTCGAGCGCCTTCAATGCCTCGCGGTCCTTGCCCGACAGCGGCTTGCCGTCCTTGCGCTCTTGCGGGCGGGCAGCGCGGAAGCGCGCGCCGATCGCGTCGAGCGGATCGGCGAAATCGGCCCAGCGCGGCGGGCGGTCCGCACCGCCGGTCGCGGTGAAGGCGCGCGATTCGGCTTCCCATCCGGCATAGGGCCGCTGCGCCGCGTGGATTTCCTCCGGCGTCATTCCGGAGAAGAAATTGTACCCCGAGTTGAACGCACGAACATGGTCGAGGCACAGCCAGCGATACGCGCCCGGCCCGTCGCCGCTACGCTGTCCGGGTGCCATGGGCGCGCGAAACTCGCCCGGTTCGGCGCAGCCCGGTTCGGCGCACAGGCGACCGGGTGCCTCCACGCGACCGTGGAAGCGGGCTTGGGGACGATCCTTGCGCGGCTCGCGAGACACTCTAACTCCAAAGCAAAAGCGGACTATATAAGCGCGATGACCGATACCGCTACCGGCCCCGTCGCCGCAGAAATCGCCGCCCGCCTCACCGCCGCACTCGCCCCGTCGCGGCTCGACGTGATCAACGACAGCGCCAAGCATCGCGGCCATAGCGGCGACGATGGCAGCGGCGAATCGCACTTCACCGTGGTGATCGAAAGCGCGGCGTTCGCGGGCAAATCGCGGCTCGACCGCCAGCGGCTGGTCAACCGCGCGCTGGGCGACCTGATGACCGATCGCGTCCATGCGATGGCGATCCGGGCGTCGGCACCGGGGGAAGCGTGACCTCGCGCAAACTCCGTCCTGCGGCACGCATCCTGCTCACCGATCGCGCAAATCGCGTGCTACTGTTCCGGTTCACGCCATCAGACCGCCCGCCCTTCTGGTGCACTCCGGGCGGTGCGCTCGACCCGGGTGAAAGCTATGCCGAGGCGGCCCGGCGCGAGTTGTTCGAGGAAACGGGTCTTGACCTCGACTGCGGGTCGGAGGTGGCGCGTCGACAGGTCGAGTTCGTGACGATCGAGGGTGAGCCGGTCAGCGCCGACGAGCGCTATTTCACCGTCGTCACCGATATTACCGATATCCACTGTAACGGCCACACAGCGTTGGAGCGCAGCGTAATGCGCGAATGGCGCTGGTTCACGCGCGACGCCCTGGCTGCGCATGACGAACCCTATTTCCCCGAAGACCTGGGGGCGATGCTAGCGATGCTGGAGACCCGCTGATGACCGACGACCTGTTCATCCACACCATCCACCCGACCACCCATGACCTGGGCGGGTTCAAGGTGCATCGCACCCTTCCCTCGCGCCCGCGCACCATGGTCGGGCCGTTCATCTTCTTTGACCAGATGGGGCCGGCGCATCTGGAGGTGGGGACAGGCATCGACGTGCGCCCGCACCCGCATATCAACCTCGCCACCGTCACCTATCTCTTCGCCGGCGCGATCGACCATCGCGACAGCCTCGGCACCTTTGCGACGATCGAGCCGGGGGCGGTCAATCTGATGACGGCGGGCAATGGCATCGTCCATTCCGAACGCTCCCCCGCGACCGAACGTGCCGCCGGGCCGGAGCTGTCGGGGATCCAGACCTGGCTCGCCTTGCCCGAGCGGTTCGAGGAGATCGACCCGGCGTTCGAGCATGTCGCCAAGGCCGACCTGCCGGTGATCGACAGCGGCGGCGCCAAGGCGCGGATCATCATGGGGTCGCTGTGGGGACAGGCTGCGCCGACCACGACCTATGCCGGGACGATCTATGCCGACATCCTGCTGGAGCCGGGCGCCAGCGTGCCGGTCGATGCCGAGGCGGATGAGCGCGCGGTCTACCTCGCGCTGGGACAGGCCAGCCTGGATGGGGTCGAGCTGGAGCCGCAGACGCTGTACGTCCTGCGCCCCGGCGTCGCCGCCCGGCTCACCTCGCGCGATGGCGGCCGGGTGATGCTGTGCGGGGGCGAGGCGTTCAGCACGCCGCGCCATGTGTGGTGGAATTTCGTCTCGTCGGACCGCGACCGGATCAACCAGGCCAAGGAGGACTGGAAGGCCGGGCTGTTCCCCAAGGTGCCGGGTGACGACAAGGAATTCATTCCGATTCCGGAGGTGCCGAAGACGGTCAGCTATCCGTGATCGAGTGACAGCCGTCGCCCTGCCTTTTCTACCGTCATGCTGAACTTGTTTCAGCATCCACCCTTCCACACGCGGCTCGGTCGCCCGTGGAGCCGTGGATCCTGAAACAAGTTCAGGATGACGACGGGAAATGGCTTGAACGTACCGACCGACAATGAAACAAACCGCATATTCGAAAAAATAGCGGAGAGGCGCGGATGTCGGCCTTTGAACTTCAGCGAATCGCCCTCCCCACCGGGGTCGAGCTTGACGTCGCCATCGCCGGCGATCCCGCCGCGCCCGCGATTATCCTGCTCCACGGCTTTCCCGAATCGCACCGCACCTGGCGGCACCAGATCCCGGAGCTGGCGAAGAGCCATTTCGTCATCGCGCCGGATCAGCGCGGCTTTGCCCGCTCGTCCAAGCCCGAGGGGGTCGCGAATTACACCCCCGACAAGCCCGTCGCCGACCTGCTCGCGCTCGCCAGCCATTTCGGCAAGGAGCGCTTCGTGCTGGTCGGACACGACTGGGGCGGCGCGATTGCGTGGATGGCGGCGCTGCAGCATCCCGACCGGGTCGAGAAGCTCATCATCGTCAACGCCCCCCACCCGTTTGTCTTCCAGAAGTCGCTCTATGACGACATGGAGCAGCGCGCGGCGAGCCAGTATATCCGCGCCTTCCGCAACCCCGCGCTGGATGCGCAGATTGCGGCGATGGGGGCCGAGCGGTTTTTCGACACCACCTTTGCCAAGCATACCGACCCGGAGCTGGTCGCACCCGAGCGCGCGGCGTATA
Source organism: uncultured Stakelama sp. (assembly GCA_964638925.1). Lineage (GTDB taxonomy): Bacteria > Pseudomonadota > Alphaproteobacteria > Sphingomonadales > Sphingomonadaceae > Sphingomonas. The sequence continues at coordinate 9,065 of CAZWZP010000089.1, forward strand.
TCGACGAATGGAGCCAGCCCGGCGCGATGACCGCAATGCTCAATTGGTATCGCGCCAGTGCGATCGTGGTGCCGGCGATGGACGAGACGCCCGAGCGGCCCGCATTCCTCGACGGCCCCTTCCCGCTGCTCCGGATGCCGGTGCTGGTGATCTGGGGGATGCGCGACACCGCGCTGCTGCCCGTGCAGCTTGAGGGACTCGATGCGCTGATCCCCGATTTGACGGTCGTGAAGGTCGATGCCGGGCATTTCGTGCCGTGGGAAAAGCCGCAACCGGTCACGGGCGCGATTCGGGAGTGGCTGGGCGTTTAGTCTTCCGGGACCAGGGACCGCCACTCGCCGGTCAACAGCGCATCCCGCTCTGCCACAAACGGCGCGCCCGGCCCGGTCGCGGCGATTCGCGCTTCCTCGGCCAGCGCCACCTTCAGCCGGTCCTTCCAGTGCGGATGCGAGCGGAGCTGGAACGCACCCGACCGCGCCTTGGCGACCGGATGCTGGCGGAACCGGCTGGCAAGATCGGCAGGATAGCCGGCGCGCGCGAGCAAATGGACGGCGAGCGTATCGGCCTGAAGTTCGGCCTGACGGAAAAAATCGGCATTGCGGCCAAAGCCTGACAGGAGTCCGAATTCGGCCCCCACCGCCTTCAGCCGCTCGCGGTGGCGCAGGATATTGTGCGCCAGCTCATGTGCGATCACCACGGCGACAAGCTCGGCGTCGAATCGGTCGTAATAGCCGGAGCCGATTCGCACCATGTCGCCATTGGCACTCGCCTCAAGGTCCGGGGTAATCGCCAGCTCATAGCGGGTCCGGCACGCCGGAACCGGCTGAACCGTCAGCGATAACGCCGCGCCCTTACGCAGCAGATCAACCCGAATCGGCGTGGTGGGCGGTAACGCGGCGACGGCATTCCAGAATGCAACGAGCCGCTCGGTCGATGCCGGGCCATCGGTCTGGGGGGCAATCGTGATACCGCCGAATCCCACGATGGTGTCGTCGGGGCGAATCCCTGAGCGCTCCGCCGGGCTACCCGCCACCACACCCTCGACCGCCACCGCTCCGGAAAATCCGAAATGTGCAGCCACCGCTGGGCGCAGTCCGGGGGCATATTGATCGAGCGTGTGAATCTGGATGCCATGCCCCGGCTCCTTCCGGTCGCACAGCGTGGCATTGGCGGTGCTCAGCCGGTATCCGGCGGTGGCAAGACGCATATCGGCGGCACGAAACGCTTCGAACAACGCCGAATCAGCATCCGCCTGCGCCCGAACCGGCAGCGCAAGCACGACCAGCGATATGATCGAGAGCAGTCGGAGACAGCGGAGCACGCGATACATGCGCCGCCTATGCCCGATCGCGTGTCCGGACAAAAGCGGCGCGGGTTGATGCCGCGATGCAGCAACACTTTCGCATTGATCCCGATTCGGAATGCCGCACTGCAGGAAAAGCGTTGCGTTGCAGCCACAATCGCGGGCGAATGTGCCGTTCATGCGACCGAGCGAGTTGACGCGAGTGCCACAAAAATTTAACCGTTCCAGTGCAGAGGCCGTCGTGGCTAGTGATTGATTACGGACTTCGCGGGCGCAGCGTCGCTCAAGAAACTCCGGAACCGATGACTGACTATGGCGTTCTAACCTCGACCGGGGGTTGCTCAAATTAGGCTCTTTGCCTGTTGAGCTAATCTTACGGCTGTGGCATAGGGCACGCGCTACAACACTGCGTGAGAAAAAGAAGAGGGAGCAATTTATGCGGTTGGCAAAGTTGATGATGGCCGTTGCGGCCTGTTCGCTTGCAACGACCCCGGCGCTAGCCGCGCCCCAGGCGTCGGTTTCGAAGGCTGAGGCAGCACGCGTTGCGACCCCGGCGGGTGAGTCGAACCTGCAGGATGGTGGTTTCCCCTTCCTGATCGTGTTCGTGGTCATTGCGGTTGGTCTCGGCATTTATGCTGCGGTCAGCGCGGACGATCAGCCGACCAGCCCGTAAGCTGGTCTGCAAGACGAGTTTTTAAAATGGCGGCTCTCGGGCCGCCATTTTTTTGTGCGGTGGTGATTGGAAGCCGTCGGCAGAGCGGTCTTTGCGATCGCCCGTCATGCCAATACGATGCCGCCGATACAATTTGCGACAATACGAATCATATGGCCTGATGCCCGGTCCGGGCCAACCTACATGGGTGCGCCCGGTGCCGCTTAAGCGCAGCTGAAACCGAGTCTAGCGGATCAGCCCGCGCGCAAATTCCAGCACCGCCGGCCCGATATCCTCACGCGCCAGCGCCAGCGCCAGATTCGCCTGCGCATAGCCCGCCTTGTCGCCGCAATCATAGCGCGTCCCCTGGAAGGTCACGCCGTGGAAGGGCTGGTCGCCGATCATCCGCGCCATCGCGTCGGTCAGCTGAATCTCGCCGCCCGCGCCCGCCTCCTGCGTCTCAAGCACGCGCATCACTTCGGGCTGAAGGATATAGCGGCCGATCACCGCCAGGTTCGACGGCGCGGTGCCGGGCTTGGGCTTTTCGACCAGCCCGTGCACCTGGGTCAGCGTGCCGTCGCGCGTGCCGGGCGTGATGACGCCATATTTGTCAGTCTGCGATTCGGGCACTTCCTGCGCACAGATCAGATTGCCGCCGACCTTGTTATACGCGTCGACCATCTGCTTGAGGCAGCCCGGCTGTCCGACCATGAAGTCATCGGCGAGCAGCACCGCGAACGGCTCGTCCCCGACGATGTCGCGCGCGCACCACACGGCGTGGCCAAGGCCCATCGGCTCCTGCTGGCGGACATAGGCGATCGAACCGGGCTTCAGCCGCGTGTCTTCGAGAATCTCAAGCGACTTGCCGCGCGCCGCCATCGTCGCTTCCAGCTCATAGGCGATGTCGAAATGGTCCTCGATCGCGGCCTTGCCGCGCCCGGTGACGAAGATCATCTGCTCGATCCCCGCCTCGATCGCCTCGTCCACCGCATATTGGAT
>CAZWZP010000090.1:0-1164 GCA_964638925.1 uncultured Stakelama sp.
TCGACCAGCACCCGCTGCGTTGTCCCGCCCTTGTCGCACCGCCACGCCGCCCGCCGCGCCGCCGCCCGTTCGCGCAGTGCCGCCGCGCGGGCCTTGACGATGCCCGGCGCGACCTGCGGCATCCGCGCCGCCGGGGTGCCTTCGCGCGGGCTATAGGGAAAGATATGCGCATGGACGATGTCGCAATCGTCGATCAGCGCCAGCGTGTTGGCCGCCATACCCTCATCCTCGGTCGGGAACCCCGCAATCAGGTCCGCCCCGATCACGATGTCTGACCGCGCCGCCTTCAGCCGCTCGACCAATTCAACCGACTGCGCCCGCGAATGCCGCCGCTTCATCCGCTTGAGGATCATATCGTCGCCCGCCTGCAACGACAGATGCACATGCGGCAACACCCGCGCTTCCTGAGTCAACAGCGCGAACAGCCGGTCGTCAATCTCGATCCCGTCGAGCGACGACAGCCGCAGCCGCTCGACCGCCGTATGCGCCAGCACCCGCTCGACCAGCTGCCCCAGCGACGGCGCACCGGGCAGGTCGGGACCATAGCTGGTCAAATCCACGCCAGTCAGCACAATCTCGCGATGCCCCGCATCGACCAGCGCCTGCACCCGTTCGATCACCGCGCCTGCCGGCACCGACCGGCTGTTCCCCCGCCCAAACGGGATTGCGCAGAAAGTGCAGCGATGGTCGCAGCCGTTCTGCACCTCGACAAAGGCGCGGACATTCGCGGAAAAGCTCGCGGCCAGATGCGGCGCGGTCTGGCGCACCGCCATGATGTCCTGCACCAACGCCGCGTCGTCGCTGGCCCATGATGCCGGAACCAGCTTTTCGGCATTGCCGATCACCCGGTCCACTTCGGGCATCGCGCCGAACGAAGCTGGGTCGATCTGCGCCGCGCAGCCCGTCACCACCAGTTGCGCCGATGGCCGCGCCCGCCGCGCGCGACGGATCGCCTGCCGCGTCTGGCGCACCGCTTCGTTGGTCACGGCGCAGCTGTTGACCACCACCACGTCGCGGGAGCCAAGCAGCTCCCGGATCGTTTCGCTTTCGGCAAGGTTGAGCCGGCAGCCAAGGCTGATTACCTCTGGTGCGGCAATGGAGGACGACATGGCAGGCGATCTAGAGACGCACGGGGTTGAAGTCCATGCATGTGCGAAAGCGGTG
>CAZWZP010000090.1:1203-3780 GCA_964638925.1 uncultured Stakelama sp.
AGCAGCAATTCGCCAAGGACGATGCGGTCGATGCTGAGATCGCGCGCCGCTTCGGCCATGCCCGCAATGTCGTGTTGGCGAGCGGCGCGGCGGGGTGGCGCGACAAGCCGGATGCGCTGCTGGCGGCGGTGATCCTGCTCGACCAGTTCAGCCGCAACATCTATCGCGGATCGCCGCAAGCCTTCGCCGCCGACCCGCTTGCACTCGCGTTGACGCTGGAGGCGATCGGCAAGGGCTGGGATCGCGACATGGCCCCGGAGCGCGCCGCGTTCCTCTACATGCCGCTGATGCACGCCGAGAATGTCGAGGCACAGCGGATGAGCCTTGAAAAATTCACCGCGCTTGGTCGCCCGGAGAATCTGCGTTTTGCGATGGAACATGCGGTGGTGATCGAACAATTCGGCCGCTACCCGTCGCGCAACGCCGCGCTGGGCCGCGAGTCGACGGCGGCGGAACGCGAATATCTGCAACGCCCCGACGCGGGGTGGTAGGGGTCAGCCCGCCATCCGGTCCGGGCGCTCGATCGGCAATTCGCTCTCGACCGTGGGCTCCACCGGTGTCTGCACCAGCAGACGCCGTTCCGCGAGCAAACGGCGCGCGCCGCTGACCGACAGCGGCTTGCCATAATGCCAGCCCTGCGCCTTGGCACAGCCCAGCGCCTTCAACCGCGCGGCGATCGCCTCGTCCTCGACGCCTTCGGCGGTGATCGGCAGGTTCAGGCTCTCGCCCAGCGATACGATCGCATTCACGATCGCCGCCGAATCCGCGCTTTCGTTCAATGAGATGACGAAGCTCTTGTCGATCTTGATCCGGTCGAACGGCAGCGCGCGCAGATGCGCCAGCGACGAATAGCCCGTCCCGAAATCGTCGAGCGCCAGCCGCACGCCCTGATTCTTCAAACTGCCGACGATCGACTGGGCGAGCGAGAGATTGTCGAACAGCGCGCTTTCGGTGATCTCGATCTCCAGCCGGCTGGCCGGGAAGCGTGTCTCGGTCAGCACCTTGATGATCTTCTGCGCGAGCCAGGCATCGCGCAACTGGATGGGCGAGATGTTGACCGACAGGGTAATCGAGCTGTCCCAGTCGCGCGCGGCCGTGAATGCCTGTTGCATCAACGTCAGCGACATTTCCGCGATCAGGCCGGTGTCCTCGGCGATGGGGATGAACAGTTCCGGACTGATCAGGCCGCGCGTCGGATGTTCCCATCGCGCCAGCACCTCGAACCCGATCAGCTTGCCGGTCTGCAGGTCGATCTGCTGCTCGAAATAGGGGACGATCTCGCCGCGCGGGATCGCGGTGCGCAGCCCATTCTCCAACTCGTTGCGCGTCTGCAGCTCGCGCTCCATCGAATGGTCGAACCAGGCATAGCGGTTGCGGCCCGATTTCTTCGCGACATACATCGCGATGTCCGCCGACCGCATCAGCGCGTCGATCGACTGGCAGTCGAAATCCGATCGCGCGATCCCGACCGAGCAGCTGACATGCAGCCGCAACCCTTCCGCCTCGAACGGCTGCGCCATTTGCGCGACCAGCTTTTCGGCGATGCGCTCGATCATGTCGGGCTGTTGCGGATCGAACAGGAAGGCACAGGCGAATTCGTCGCCGCCCAGCCGCGCGGTCAGCGCGATCGGTGGCATCGCGGCGGCAATCTCGCCCGCCGCCGCGCGCAGCAATGCGTCACCGACGGCATGGCCGTGCATGTCGTTGATCGTCTTGAAATGGTCGAGGTCGATGATCAGCATCGCCATCGCCTTGCGCCGCTTCTGTCCGCGCACGAACATCGCCGCGCCTTCCTCGGCCAGGCTGCGGCGGTTGAGGAATCCGGTCAGCGGATCGCGACTCGCGAGCATCTGCGCGCGCTCCTCCGCCGCCGTGCGGATGCGCACCTCGTTGCTCAACCCCTGATGACGGCGCCAGCCGAACAGGATCAGCGCAACGTTCAGCAGCAGTGCGATCACCAACGTCCGGTCGGCGGGGGCCGCGCCCTCCAGATAATGACGCAATGTTTTGGACAGGACCGAGCTGCCGGTGCCGACAAACATCAGGATCGCGGCGACACTGATCGCCCCCGTGATCAGGTCGGACCCGGCTCCGTTGCGTTCAGGCTGATCGTCGTCGATGTCCAGCGACATGCCGGATAGGCTCCCCATTACTCGCGCCAGATATCCCATGCCGAGAGTGTAGAAGGGGTTAAAGCGCAGGCCGGTTGCACTTATCTGTGAATGCGGCTAAGCGCCCGTCCGACCGTTCTCCTGAACGCGACGACATATGCCTATTGGGCAACGCTGGCTGACGAGGTTTCGTCCGCCGGCGTTTTATGCGTTTCGGACTTGAGAGCTAGAGGAGAATCGCGTGTTTGACAGTCTGAGCGAACGGCTTGGCGGCGTTTTCGACCGTCTCAAGGGCCGTGGCGCGCTGACCGAAGCCGATGTGCGGACCGCGATGCGCGAAGTGCGGATCGCGCTGCTCGAGGCTGACGTCGCGCTCCCGGTCGCGCGCCAGTTCGTCGATGGCGTCACCGAACAGGCGGTCGGGCAACGGGTGCTGCGTTCGGTCACGCCGGGGCAGCAGGTCGTC
>CAZWZP010000090.1:3842-8770 GCA_964638925.1 uncultured Stakelama sp.
ACGTCACCCCGCCCGCCGTGGTGATGATGGTCGGCCTGCAGGGCTCGGGCAAGACCACGACCACCGCCAAGCTTGCCAAGCTGCTCAAAAAACAGGGCAAAAAGGTGATGATGGCGTCGCTCGACGTCAATCGCCCGGCGGCGCAGGAACAGCTGGCGGTGCTCGGCACCCAGATCGAGGTCGCGACCCTCCCGATCGTCGCCGGGCAGCAGCCGGTCGATATCGGTCGCCGCGCGATGCAGGCCGCGAAGCTCCAGGGCTTCGACGTGCTGATGCTCGACACCGCAGGCCGCCTGCACGTCGATCAGCAGCTGATGGACGAGATGAAGGCGGTTGCCGACATCTCCAAGCCGCAGGAAATCCTGCTCGTCGTCGACTCGCTGACCGGCCAGGACGCGGTCAATGTCGCGCAGAACTTCTCCGATCAGGTGCCGCTGACCGGCGTCGTGCTGACCCGCATGGACGGCGATGCGCGCGGCGGCGCGGCGCTGTCGATGCGCGCCGTTACCGGCAAGCCGATCAAATTTGCCGGCGTCGGCGAAAAGCTCGACCAGATCGAGCCCTTCCACCCCTCGCGCGTCGCGGGCCGCATCCTCGGCATGGGCGACGTTGTGTCGCTGGTCGAAAAGGCCGCAGCCTCGATCGAGCAGGAAGATGCCGAGAAGATGGCGGCGCGCCTCGCCAAGGGTCAGTTCGACATGAACGACCTGCGCAGCCAGCTCGCGCAGATGCGCCGCATGGGCGGCCTTGGCGCGCTGGCCGGCATGATCCCCGGCATGAAGAAGGCACAGGGCGCGGTCGAACAGGCGGGCGGCGACAAGATCCTGCTGCGCATGGACGCGATCATCACCTCGATGACGATCAAGGAACGCGCCAAGCCCGAACTGAGCAACGCCAAGCGCGAGATCCGCATCGCCAAGGGTTCGGGCACGACCGTTCAGGACGTGAACAAGCTGCTCAAGATGCACCAGGAAATGTCCACCGCGATGAAGCGGCTCAAGAAGATGGGCGGCCTCAAGGGGATGCTCGGCATGTTGGGCAAGGGCGGCATGGGCGGCCTCGGCAATGCGCTGGGCGGCCCGGCGATGGGCGACATGATGGGCAAGCTCGGCGGTCCCGGTGGCGGGCTGCCCGGCTTGCCCGGCGGCGGCGGTGACATTCCGCCCGAACTCGCCAAGTTTTTGAACAAGAAGAAGTAATCGTTTCAATCGTTTGAATTTAAAGAAGGAACTACACTATGGCTCTCAGTATGCGTCTGTCGCGTGGCGGTTCGAAGAAGCGCCCTTATTATCGCATCATCGTTGCCGATGCGCGCTCGCCCCGTGACGGCAAGTTCATCGAGAAGATCGGCACCTACAACCCGCTGCTCGCCAAGGATGACGAGAAGCGCATCGTGCTCGACACCGACCGCGCCAAGCACTGGCTGAGCGTCGGCGCGCAGCCGACCGACCGCGTGGCCCGCTTCCTCGACGTCGCTGGCGTCAAGGAGCGCGCCGCCAAGAACAACCCGAACAAGGGCAAGCCGGGCGAAAAGGCGACCGAGCGCGCCGAGGAGAAGGCCGAGAAGCTGAAGGCCGCTGAGGAAGCCGCCGCCGAGGCGAAGGCCGCTGCCGAAGCCGCCGCCGCTGCGCCGGCCGAAGAGCCCGCCGCTGAAGAAGCTCCGGCTGCCGAAGAAGCGCCGGCTACCGAAGAAGCTCCGGCCGCTGAAGAAGCTGCTGCCGAGGAAGCTCCGGCTGCCGACGCTGGCGAAGAAAAGGCTGAGGGCTGATCCTTGGCTAAGGACACCCCCGTCACGCTCGCCGTCATTATCGGCGCGCACGGCGTGACGGGGGAGGTCCGCCTCAAGGTCTTCGCCGAAGACCTGTCCGCGCACCGCCGCTTCAACGGCGGCGCGCTGACGCTCAAATCGGTGCGCCCCGGCAACAATGGCGCAATCGCACGCTTTGCCGAAGTGGCCGACCGCAACGCGGCCGAGGCGCTGCGCGGCACCGAACTCACCGTTGCACGCGCCGAACTCCCGCCGCTGGGCGAGGGTGAATATTACCACGCCGACCTGCTCGGCTTGTCGGCCGTTTCAGAAGGCGGCGATCCCATCGGCACTATCGTGACCGTCGAGAATTTCGGAGCGGGCGATGTGCTCGAAATCGAAAAGCCCGACGGCAAACGCTTCATGGTCCCGATGCGCGCGGAAGCGGTGCCCGCCTGGGACGCGACGACGCTGACCATCGCCGACGGCTGGGCGGAATAAAGCGGGTCCGACACTCGCAATAGTCTCTGTATTTTCAGTAAGTTGGGTGGACGTCGCGTGGTGCTGGCGGCTGCGTGCTACCGCAATTGTGCGCATATCGCTTTACATATCCAACAAGTTATATATCCATATGGCTATGGATGAGTCGCTCGATCTAGCCTTCGCCGCACTGGCTGACCCCACGCGCCGCGCAATCCTCGCGCGTCTGGCCAAGGGGGAGGCCACGGTGTCCGAACTCGCCGCACCGTTCGCGGTGAGCCAGCCCGCCATTTCCAAGCATCTCAAGGTGCTCGAACGCGCCGGCTTTGTTGAAACCGCCACCGCCGGACAGTCGCGCCCGCGCCGCCTCAACCGCGCCGCGCTCGCGCTTCCCGCCGACTGGCTCGACCGGCTCGGCGCCGATTGGGATGCGAAGTTCGATCGGCTCGACGCCTATCTCGCTACACTCAACGATGGAGACCCCGAATGACCGCTACCGACGTGACGCCCGAATTTACGATCCAGCGGACCTTCGCTGCACCAATTGCGCGCGTCTTCGACGCCTGGGCCGATCCGATGCAGATGGCGCGCTGGTCGGGGCCGGAGGGGACGCAGGTGACGGTGCTGAGCGGCACGATCGCGACCGGCGCGCAGCTCCACGCCCGCTCCGACGCGGCGGATGGCAGCGTGCTGCACACGCTCTGCGACTACCGCACCGTCGATCGCCCCGACCACCTTGTCTACGACCAGAGCTTCGCCGACGCCGACGGCAACATTGTGCCATGCCCCTTCTTCGATGCCTGGCCCGCAACGCTGCGCACCGATATCCGGTTCGAGGCGGTCGAGGGCGGCACGCGCATCACGCTGCGCTGGATTCCGATCGATCCGACGGCGGAACAGGCGGCCAGCTTCGTCGCGGCGATGGAATCGATGACCGGCGGCTGGAGCGGCAGCTTCGACAAGCTCGACAGCTACCTCGCCGGGTAACGCCTGCAGGGGTTTGCGTGCGGGGCGGATTTCTGATTGGCTGCGCGCCATGAAGCTCCGCCTCGCCGCCGCCCTCGCGCTCGCCCCGCTGCCCGCGCTCGCCCAGACGCCAGCGGGCCAGATCCCGCCCGCTCAGGTCACCGAAATCGGCGACCATTTCGCCAAGTATCGCGACCAGAACCCGACCCCCGGCATGGTCTATATGGTCATCAAGGACGGCAAGCCCGCTTTGTCCGCGATGGTCGGGACGCAGACCCCCGGCGGCGTACCGGTCACGCTGGACACCCGCTTCCGCATCGCATCGATGAGCAAGGCGTTCACCGCGCTTGCGATCCTGCAGCTGCGCGACGACGGCAAGCTGCGCCTCGACGACCTTGCCGAACAGCACATCCCCGAAATGCGCGGCTGGACATATCCGACAACCGACAGCCCGCGCATCCGCATCCGCGACCTGCTCGCGCATGTCGGCGGCATGGTCACCGACGATCCCTGGGGCGACCGGCAACAGGTGCTGAGCGAGGCGCAGTTCAGCGCGATGATTGCGCAGGGCGTGCCGTGGAGCCGCACCGGCGGGATGAGCCACGAATATTCCAACTATGGCTATGCGCTGCTCGGCCGCATCATCACCAACGCCTCGGGCGAACCGTACCAGCGTTACATCGGCCGCACGATCCTCCAGCCGCTCGGCATGACCGCAACGACCTATGACATTTCGCAGGTGCCGCGCGACAAGCTCGCGCTCGGCTATCGCTGGGAGGATGAGAAGTGGGTTCCCGAGCCGGAAATGCGCGACGGCGCATTCGGCGCGATGGGCGGCATGATCACAACCGCCAACGACTATGCGAAATGGGTCGGCTTCCTCCTCTCCGCCTGGCCCCCGCGCGACGGCGCCGAGATCGGCCCGGTCAAGCGCGCCACGGTGCGGGAAATGGTGCAGGGCCTGAACTTCGTCCGTGTCGCCCCGCGCCGCGGCGCGCCGGACAGCGACACCTGCCGCCACGGCACCGCCTATGGCATGGGCCTGCGCATCACCAGCGACTGCGACCTCGGCGTCGCGCTGGAGCATGGCGGCGGCTATCCCGGCTATGGCAGCTATGTCGTGCTCGCCCCCGAACGCGGCGTCGCCGCCTTCGCCTTCACCAACCGCACCTACACCGCGCCCGCTGTGCCAGTCTGGCAATCGCTGTGGTCGCTGGCGCGGGCAGGGGCGGCGGATCCTCGCGCGGTGCCGCTCAACCCGCTACTCGCGCAAATGCACGACGCCGCCCGCGCCGCCTATGCCGCTGGCGACCTCAAGCCACTCGACGGCAAGCTCGCGATGAACTTCCCGCTCGACCGCGACGCCGCCCACTGGCGGACCGAATTTGCGCGGATCAAGGGCGTGGTCGGCGACTGCCCCACCACCGACCCGCTTCAGCCCGCCGGCAACCGCTCGGTCAATTCCCGCCGGAACTGCACCAAGGGCAAGCTCGACGGCCAGATCCTGCTCGCCCCCACCAACCCACCGACGATCCAAGCGCTAAGGTTCCTCCCGAGGCCAAACTAACCCCATCGTCGCCCCGGCCTTGAGCCGGGGCCGGGCTGCCTCTGCCACGTCGGAAAGAGCCTAGCCCCGGTTCAAGCCCGGGGCGACGAGCCGCGCTACCGCAAAATCGCCCGCTGCTCACCCAGCATATTCCGGATCGTCGTTGACGCGACGCCCGCCTGACCCATC
>CAZWZP010000090.1:8780-11824 GCA_964638925.1 uncultured Stakelama sp.
TGATCTGGTCCAGCCCCTTCACCACATCGCCCGCCGCGAACAGGCCGGGGATGCTGGTGCGCTGGTGGTCATCTACCTCAAGGCATCCGTCCTCGGTCGCGGCAGCGCCCGCAGTAATCGCAAGGTCCGACCGGATGCGCGACCCCAGCGCCGGGTAGAGGCTATCAAACGCGAGTCGGCCCTTCGCCGTGTCCAGCGCAATCCGATCCCCCTCGATCGCATAGCCGCCGCACGGCCCGTCCACCCGCGCGATCCCCGCTTCCTCCAGCTTCGCGACGCACGCCGCATCCAGCCGATGCTCCACATCCGGCGCGATCAGCGTCACGTCGCGGGTAAAGCCACGCAGGAACAGCGCCTCGCGCATCCCATGGTCGCCGGTCCCGATCACCCCGACGCGCTTGTCGGTCACCTCATAGCCATCGCACACCGGGCAATAACGCAGCAGCCCGCGCGCCAGCGCCGGATCATGCACCGCGTCCTCCATTCCGACGGGTCGATGATTGACCACCCCGGTCGCCAGCAACACCGACCGCGTCGCAACCCGCCGCTCGCCCGCATGGACGATAAAGCCGTCCGCGACCGGCTCGATCCGCGTCACCTTGGCCGTCTCGCGCACCGCGCCGTACAGCTCGGCCTGCGCCAGCATCCGCCGCAGCAGTTCGACCCCCTCGATCCCCTCGGGATAGCCGGCATGGTTGTGCGTGCGCGGGATCAGCGCCGCGCGGCTCGATCCGCAATCGAACAGCCGGATCGACAGGTGATAGCGCCCCAGATAGATCGCCGCCGTCAGCCCGGCCGGCCCCGCGCCGATGATGATACAGTCTTCCATGCCCGCATAGCGCGGCGGGGGCGGGTTCGTTCCTTGAAGCCAACGAAGTCGTTGTATATACATTCGGACTATACGGAGGCGCATATGGGTGACGAGTTCAAAACCCGCACGTTCAAATCGGGCAATTCGGTCGCACTGCGCCTGCCGAAGGCGCTCGGTCTGAGCGATGGGGACGAGGTTACGATCGTCCCGCACGCCGATGGCAGCTTCTCGTTCTGGCCGAGTGGGTCGGCCAAGCGCGTGTTCCTCAGCCTGTATGGCGCCTTCTCCGATGGGTTCATGGCGAATGGCCGCGGCGACACGGAGCAGGAGGAGCGCGACTGGAGCGGCTCAGCGCCGGATCGCGCCACGTGATCATGCTCGATACCAATGCCTGTATCGACTTCGCGAAAGCGCGCAGCGATCGGTTGCGCGACCGGCTGGGAGAGGCATTCGAGGGCGGCATCGCAATTTCGGCGGTGACGCTGGCCGAATTGCGGGTCGGAGCGAAGGCGCCTGGGGCGGACCCAAGTGATGCCCGTCGGCTCGATCTGCTGATCCACTCGCTCACCTTGCTCGATTTCGATGCCGCCGCTGCGGAGGACTATGCCGATATCGTCAGACAAGTCGGCGTGCGGCGGCGCAGCTTCGATCGGCTGATCGCCGCGCACGCACGCTCGCGCGGACTGCTGCTGGTGACCAACAACGAACGTGACTTCGCCGATGTGCCGGGTCTCAAAGTGGAAAACTGGACCCGATGACCTTCGCTGCCACCGTCCTGACCCTCTACCCGGACATGTTCCCCGGCCCACTCGGCGCATCGATCGCCGGACGCGCGCTGAATGAGGGGAAGTGGAGCCTCGACACCGTCCAGATCCGCGACTTTGCGACCGACAAGCATCGCACCGTCGATGACACCCCGGCGGGGGGCGGGGCGGGGATGGTGCTCAAGCCCGATATCCTCGCCGCCGCCTGCGACAGCGTCGGTTACGACCGCCCGATGCTCGCCATGACCCCGCGCGGCGCGCCGCTGACGCAGGACCGGGTGCGCGCGCTCGCCGCCGGTCCCGGCGTGTCGATCCTGTGCGGCCGGTTCGAGGGGTTTGACGAGCGACTGTTCGACGCGCGCCCGATCGAGCAGGTGTCGATCGGCGACTATGTGCTGTCGGGCGGCGAGATGGGCGCGCTGGTGCTGCTCGACGCTTGCATTCGGCTGCTTCCCGGCGTAATGGGCGCGCCTTCCAGCGGAGTCGAGGAAAGCTTCGAAAGCGGCCTCCTCGAATATCCGCAATTTACCCGACCCGTCGAATGGGAAGGGCGCACGATCCCCGAAGTGCTGCGATCGGGGGATCATGCGAGGATCGCCGCCTGGCGCAAGGCCAGGAGCGAGGAGGATACTCGGTCACGCAGGCCGGACTTGTGGGAACGCTATTGTGGCGATCCGGTCCGTTCTGCCTCTGGCGCGCAGCGTGCAAACGAGGAACCGGACCAGTGAACCTGATCCAGCAGATCGAAGCCGAAGAAATCGCCAAGCTCGCCAAGGACATTCCCGAATTCCGCCCCGGTGATACGGTGCGCGTGGGGGTGAAGGTCAAGGAAGGCAACCGCGAGCGCATCCAGAACTACGAGGGCGTGGTCATCGCCCGTTCTAACCGCGGCATGGGTTCGAACTTCACCGTGCGCAAGATCAGCTTCGGCGAAGGGGTGGAGCGCGTCTTTCCGCTCTATTCGCCGATCGTCGACAGCATCACCGTGGTGCGCCGCGGCGTGGTGCGCCGGGCCAAGCTCTATTATCTGCGCGGTCGCACCGGCAAGAGCGCCCGCATTGCCGAGCGGCGCGAGAACGCCGCCAAGGCCTAAGGGCCCTCTGCCTCACGAGGATCGAAGGGCGGCGCTGCAAGGTGCCGCCCTTTTGCTGTGCTCCGCTGCGTGATCCGGTGCGGGGACATGCGCGAGCAGGGGTTTTGCAATTTCGTTTGCCCTTCGCCATGAACCGGGCCGTTCGTGCCCAATGCGAAAGGCCTGTCCTTGACATGCGATCTTGCTTCATTGCTGCTCTCACCCTCTTTCTTGCCGCGCCTGCAACCGCGGAGGCGCCGGTGAGTGCCGAGCCCCCCGTGCTCAGTTTCGAGCGGTTGTTTGCCTCGCCCGGCCTCGATGGCCCGGCCCCGCGTCAGGCGCGGCTTTCGCCCGATGGGCGCTGGCTCACACTGCTCAGGAACCGTGTGGAGGATCG
>CAZWZP010000091.1:0-325 GCA_964638925.1 uncultured Stakelama sp.
GGCCAGTTCGATATCTGCCCGAACCAGTCCCATTACTCGGCAGCCTCCAGCATCTCTTCGCCGTGGATCAATTCGGCCGAGCAGCGCTGCATCGTCGGCGATGCGCGGCAGATGGCGTTGGTGAGGTAGAAGTCGGCGATCGGGTAAGCGACCTCGCCTTCCCCCTTGGCATCCAGCGCGGGCGGGTTCCACTCGAAGCTGGCGAGTCCTTCACTGCCCAGCGCCGGCACTTCGGCGGCCATCGCCGCGCGCAGTTCGCCAAAGCTGTCGAACGGCAGCGTCTTGCCCATCACTTCGGACAGCGCCCGCAGGATCGTCCAATCCT
>CAZWZP010000091.1:335-1319 GCA_964638925.1 uncultured Stakelama sp.
CGCGTCGCCGGGGGCCGAGACCGCCTTCTCGCTGCGCTGGACCCGACCTTCCAGATTGACATAGGTGCCATGCTTTTCGGCATAGCTCGCGCCCGGCAGGATCACGTCCGCCGCGTGGGCACCCTTGTCGCCGTGATGGCCGATATAGACGTTGAAGCTGTTGGCGAAGGCCGAGAAATCGACCTCGTCCGCACCGAGGAAGAAGGTCAGCTTCGGCTCTGCCGCGACGATGTCGGCAATGCCGCCCTTCGACGCAAAGCCGAGCATCAGGCCACCCATGCGGCTCGCCGCCATGTGCAGCACGTTGAAGCCGTTCCAGCCCTCACGCACCAGATCGAGCTTCTTGGCCAGCGCCAGCGCCGCACCATGCCCGTTCTTGAGCGCCGCGCCGCCGACGATCACCATCGGGCGCTTGGCATCCTTGAACGCATCCGCCGCCGCCTGCGGCAGCTTGCCGAGCAGGCCGAGGTCGTTGCCGAGCCAGGTGGTCTTGTAGGTCAGGTCGGTTTCCGGCCCGATCGCAAAGACCTTCGCGCCCTTCTTGATCGCCTTGCGCACGCGGGTGTTCACCAGCGGCGCTTCCCAGCGCAGGTTCGTGCCAACCAGCAGGATCACGTCCGCTGTCTCGACGCCCGCGATGGTGGTGTTGAAATTCACCGCCGACAGCGACGACGTGTCATACGCCATGCCGGTCTGACGCCCTTCCAGCAGGGTCGAGCCGAACGACTGGACCAGCTTCTTGGCGGCGAAGATCGTCTCGCAATCGAGCAGGTCGCCATGGATCGCGGCGACCTTGTCCCCCGCGCCCTTCGCCGCGACGGCGATGGCGGCGAACGCCTCGTCCCAGGTCGCTTCGACCAGCTTGCCGTCCTTGCGGACATAGGGCTTGTCGAGTCGGCGGAAGCTGAGGCCGTCGACATGGTGGCGCGTCTTGTCGTGCGCCCATTCCTCGTTCACGTCTTCGTTGATGCGCGGCAGGACGCG
>CAZWZP010000091.1:1415-3746 GCA_964638925.1 uncultured Stakelama sp.
TGCCGTGAAGGCATAGGGCTTCGACGTCAGCGCGCCGACCGGGCACAGATCGACGACATTGCCCGACAGTTCGGACGTCACCGCCTGTTCGAGGTAGCTGGTGATCTGCATGTTCTCGCCGCGATAGATCGCGCCGATTTCCTCAACGCCCGCAACCTCTTCGGCGAAGCGGACGCAGCGGGTGCACTGGATACAGCGGGTCATCACCGTCTTGACGATGGGACCCATATATTTCTCGGTCACCGCGCGCTTGTTCTCGGTGTAGCGCGAATGGCCGCGACCATAGGCGACCGACTGGTCCTGCAGGTCGCACTCGCCGCCCTGATCGCAGATCGGGCAATCGAGCGGGTGGTTGATCAGCAGGAATTCCATCACGCCTTCGCGCGCGGCCTTGACCATCGCGCTGTCGGTGCGGACGTCCTGATTATCGGCGGCGGGCAGCGCGCACGATGCCTGCGGCTTGGGCGGCCCCGGCTTCACCTCGACCAGGCACATGCGGCAATTGCCCGCGATGCTGAGGCGCTCATGGTAACAGAAACGCGGTATTTCCTTGCCCGCAGCCTCGCACGCCTGGAGCACGGTGGCGCCAGCGGGCACCTCCACTTCGATTCCGTCTACGGTCAGTTTGGGCATTACACGCTATCCCCGACCCGGACGCGCCGGGCGTTCAAACTCTCGATCATCACGATGTCGCCCCCGCTGCCAGCCGGTAATAGCTGATCGCAATCGCTTCACGCAGCGTCGCACGGTTGAGCTTCAGCGTCTCGCCCTTCGGCACACAGGCCGGGATCGCCGGGCCGAGTGCGCGGAATGCGGGCAGTTCTGCAGCATCGCCAACCTTCGTCGCGAGCAGCGCCTGCGCGCCCGCCGGATTCGCGCGGACGACGCATTCGCCGAGTTGGCCGACATACACCTCGGCGGCGGCGAAGGCGGCAGCTTCCTGCCGTTCCGCATCGGTGCGGCCCGACGGCTTGGGCATGGCCCAGACCAAAGCGGGCTTCGTCGCGGGGTCGATCGGTCCCTGCCCCTTCAGCTCGACCACGATCAGCCGCTCGGCGAGCGCGGCGCGATACTGCTGCGGCCGCATCCGCAGCTTGCCGCGCAAAAAGCCCAGGCAGCGCGCACCCGCGACCTTGCGAAACTCGTCCTCCGACATGCGCTGATCGGCAGGCGTCAGCACATATTTGCGCGCGAGCGGCTTGTGCGCCTGCACGACGCATTCGGCGAACTCGCCCAACACCTTGCGGCCCATCGCCTCGGCCTCGGCCTTTTCCTTGGCGTCATCGGCTGGCGCTGCGGTCAGCAACGTCGCGGCAAGGGCGAATGCAGCGATCATTCCGCCGCCTCCTGCATCGGGTTCAGTCCACCGCCCTGCTTCTCAAGGATGCGGCGCTCCATCTCCGGCCGGAAATGCTTGATCAGGCCCTGGATCGGCCACGCCGCCGCGTCGCCGAGCGCGCAGATGGTGTGGCCTTCGACCTGCTTGGTGACGTTGAACAGCGTGTCGATTTCGCTGATGTCGGCGTCGCCGGTGCGCATCCGCTCCATCACGCGCCACATCCAGCCGGTGCCCTCACGGCACGGCGTGCACTGGCCGCAGCTCTCATGCTTGTAGAAGTACGAAATGCGGCTGATCGCGGCGACGATGTCGGTGGACTTGTCCATCACGATCACAGCTGCCGTGCCCAGGCCCGAGCCGAGCGCGCGCAGGCCGTCGAAATCCATCGGCGCGTCCATGATCTCCGCCGCCGGAACCAGCGGCACCGACGATCCGCCGGGGATCACGGCGAGGAGGTTGTCCCAGCCGCCGCGAATGCCGCCGCAATGCTTTTCGATCAGCTCGCGGAACGGGATCGACATGCTTTCCTCGACCACGCACGGCTTTTCGACATGGCCGCTGATCTGGAACAGCTTGGTGCCCTTGTTATTCTCGCGGCCGAAGCTCGCGAACCATTCGGGGCTGCGGCGCAGGATCGTCGGGGCGACCGCGATCGACTCCACGTTGTTCACGGTCGTGGGGCAGCCATAGAGGCCTGCACCCGCCGGGAAGGGCGGCTTCAGGCGCGGCTGGCCCTTTTTGCCCTCCAGGCTCTCGATCATCGCGGTCTCTTCGCCGCAGATATAGGCACCCGCGCCGCGATGGCAGAAGACGTCGAAATCATAGCCCGAGCCACAGGCATTCTTGCCGAGCAGGCCCTTGGCATAGGCTTCCTCGATCGCCTTGAAGAGGGTCTGCGCCTCGCGGATATATTCGCCGCGAATATAGATGTACGCCGCGCGCGCGCGCATCGCGAAGCCCGCGACCAGCGCGCCTTCGAGCAGCAGATGCGG
>CAZWZP010000091.1:3756-6633 GCA_964638925.1 uncultured Stakelama sp.
TCGTGGCGGATGATCTCGCGGTCCTTGCACGACCCCGGTTCGGATTCGTCGGCATTGATGACCAGAAAGCTCGGCCGCTCCGGCGTCGGGTTCTTGGGCATGAACGACCATTTCATGCCGGTCGGGAACCCCGCCCCGCCGCGCCCGCGCAGGCCCGACGCCTTGATCTTTTCGATGATCGTGTCGGGGCCCAGGTCGAGCAGCGCCTTGGTATTGTCCCACGCACCGCGCTTCATCGCAGCGTCGAGGGTCCACGGCTGGTAACCGTAGAGGTTGGTGAAGATGCGATCCTTGTCCGCGAGCATGTTAACGCGGCCCCCCGATACGCTTGTTATCCTTGACCGCGAGGTAGATCGCGACGCCCGCGCCGATGACGATCAGCGGCACGAACAGCGTCGCGGCCAGCTTCAGCGCCCAGATTGCAACGACGATGCCACCGATGATGGCGAGGATCGTGAAGATCGTGTTCTTGCTCACCATTCGCTCCTGTAATCGTGGTTGTCGGACACCATCGCGGTCAGCGTGGTCGGGCCGCCCAGCGGCTCGACAGTGTGGCGACCGGGCTCCTGCGTCCCCGCCTTGGGGCTCTTGCCCTGCGCCAGCGCGTCGAGGATCGCGACGGTGCGGTCGTAGTCCAGATCCTCGAAATTATCGTCGTTGATCTGGACCATCGGCGCCGACGCGCAATTGCCCATGCACTCGACCTCGGTCAGCGTGAACAGCCCATCGGGCGTGGTCTTGCCCTTGGCCATGCCGCGATTCTTGCACGCGGCGAACACCTCGTCCGACCCGCGCAGCCAGCACGGCGTCGTGCCGCACACCTGCACATGATACTTCCCGACCGGGTGCAGGTTGAACATCGTGTAGAAGGTCGCGACCTCCAGCACGCGGATCACCGCCATGTCGAGTTCGCGCGCGACGAACTCGATCACCGGGATCGGCAGCCACCCCTGCGTATCCGTCTCCGCCCCGACCTGACGTTGCGCCAGGTCGAGATAGGGGATGGTGCAGCTCATCTGCCGCCCCTCGGGATAGCGCGCGCGGATAGTCGCGGCCTTGGCGGCATTCTCCGGCGTCCAGGCGAAATTGCCCCAACGTGCGCGGAGTTCCGGCGTGTCTTCGATTGCGTTTGCGTCAGCCATTAGCGGATGAACTCCACGCGGCTCACTCGGTCGCCGCTGAAGGTGTAGATGGACATGACCTCGAACTGCTCGCCATCGGGCGCGCGCGAGACCGTTTCGTGGAGCAGCACCGTCTCACCCAGCTCATAGCTGGCGAGGATGTCGGCGCGGTTGTGCGGGAACTGGGCGAACATCGCCTTTAGCCCCGCGCGGACGCCTTCCTTGCCCTCACGCAGCAGCGCGCCGCGATAGCCCGCTTCACAGGCATCGTCGGTCATCAGCGCGACATAGGCGTCGGCATCCTGCGCGTTGTAATGCGCGATCATTGCGTGCGCGGTGGCGATGCGGGGAGAGAGAGTGGTCTGGGCCATAGGGCCTATATCCCTTCAACCGGCGAGAAGATGAGCTTATCGACTTTCCCGTTCGCTAGCTCAAACGTCGCCGTTGTTTGGAAGTCCCTGCCCTGCCATGCGCACTTCCAATTGCCGCTATAGGTCCGAGGAGCCGATGGATCCTCTTTGACAGGGCGCATCGTCATTCGGAGATGGCGCAATCCAAGCGTCGAGAACGTGCAGTGCGCTAGCATCTGCGCCAGTTGCGCGGGTTCGACATATTCGATCGCCAACGGCATCGTCGATCTTACGAAGACAATGCGTTGCGGCAATTCTGCCTGAGGCAGTTGCCCGTTCTTCACACGCGAGAAGAAACTGCGAACTGCCTCCTCATCCGCCTTTTTCTGCGCAACGTCAGCGGGACTCGGCGCGGCAGGCGGCGGGGGTGACGATCTTAGCGGCTCGGTCTGCGCTTGCGCTGGATTCGCCCCTGCAAAAACCGCCGCAACCACAAGACAGCATAATAGCCGGAGAACGAAGATGTTGGCCCGGACGCAGCTCACCGGTCACACTCCCCGAACACGATATCCATCGCGCCCAGAATCGCGGTGATATCCGCCAGCATGTGGCCGCGCGACATGAAGTCCATCGCCTGCAAATGGCTGAACGCGGTCGGACGGATTTTGCAGCGATAGGGTTTGTTCGAGCCGTCGCTGACCATGTAGATACCGAACTCGCCCTTGGGGCTTTCGGTCGCCACGTACACTTCGCCCGCCGGGACGTGGAAGCCCTCGGTATACAGTTTGAAGTGATGGATCAGCGCTTCCATCGACTGCTTCATCTCAGCGCGCTTGGGCGGCACCACCTTGCGGTCGAGCGACGCGATCGGGCCGGACGGCATCTCGTTCAGGCACTGTTTCATGATGCGCGCGGACTGGTAGACTTCCTCGACCCGGACCATGAAGCGGTCATAGCAGTCGCCGCGCGTGCCGACCGGGATTTCGAAATCCATGCGGTCATACACGTCATAGGGCTGCGACTTGCGCAGGTCCCACGGGATGCCGGCGGCGCGGATCATCGGGCCGGAAAAGCCCCATTTCACCGCATCGTCGCGGTTGACGATCGCGATATCGACATTGCGCTGCTTGAAGATGCGGTTTTCCGCGACCAGGCTGATCGCGTCGCCGAACAGCTGCGGCAGGCGCGTGTCGAGCCAGTCGCCGATATCGGTCAGCAGCTTGAGCGGCACGTCCTGATGCACGCCGCCCGGGCGCAGGTAATTATGGTGCATCCGCGCGCCGGACATGCGCTCGAAAAAGTTGAGGCAATCCTCGCGCAGCTCGAACATCCACAGGTTCGGCGTCATCGCGCCGACGTCCATGACGTGCGCGCCAAGGTTGAGCATGTGGTTGCAGATGCGGGTC
>CAZWZP010000091.1:6645-7769 GCA_964638925.1 uncultured Stakelama sp.
AAGAACACGCGCAGATATTGCGCGCGGACCGGCACCTCCAGGTCGAGCAGCTTTTCGACCGCGAGCACGAAGCTGTGCTCCATCGCCAGCGGCGAGCAATAATCGAGGCGGTCCATATACGGGAGCGCCTGGGTATAGGTCTTGTACTCGATCAGCTTTTCGGTGCCGCGATGGAGCAGGCCGACATGCGGGTCGATCCGCTCGATAATCTCGCCGTCCAGCTCGGTGACGATGCGCCGCCGGGTGCTGCGGGCCGAAGTTGATCGTGTAGTTGGCGATCGCGGTATCGCCAACGCTGGGGTCAGCGGCGTCGGTGCGACCGGCGATTTCGTCGAGATACTGGGCCATTACGCTTCACCCTCCCCCTTGGGCTTGCGCGGGGCGCGCGGCTTGCGGGGCTTTTTGGCATCTTCCTGCGGCACGTCGGACTCGGCCGGAGCAGGACCCGCATCGGGCGAGGCCTTGCCGATGCCGGTGTCCTCGGGACCGTCGCTGGTCTTGGGCTTGCGCACGCGCGCCTTGACCGGCTTCACCGAGTCATCGGCCTGCTTGACCTGATCGGCGGTTGCAGGCGTCGGCGCACCCTTTGCCTCGGGGGCAGCGGCGGGCTTGTCCTCGACCTTC
Organism: uncultured Stakelama sp.; assembly: GCA_964638925.1. Classification (GTDB taxonomy): domain Bacteria; phylum Pseudomonadota; class Alphaproteobacteria; order Sphingomonadales; family Sphingomonadaceae; genus Sphingomonas. Next base: position 7,270 of record CAZWZP010000091.1, read on the forward strand.
GCCGCAGGCGGCGGGGCCGGGGGTGCGGGCGGTGGCGGCGGCGCGACGTATTTCTCGTCGCCCGGCAGCACATACTGCGCGCCTTCCCACGGGCTCATGAAATCGAAATTGCGGAAGTCCTGCGCCAGCTGCACCGGTTCATAGACCACGCGCTTGTCGGCTTCGGAATAACGCAGCTCGACGAACCCGGAGAGCGGGAAGTCCTTGCGCTGCGGATGCCCGCGAAAGCCGTAATCGGTCAGGATGCGGCGGAGGTCGTTGTTCCCCTCGAACAGCACGCCGTACATGTCGTACACTTCGCGCTCGAGCCAGCCGGCGACCGGCCAGATCGACGTCACCGACGGCACCGGCTGCACCTCATCGGTCGTCACGCGGACGCGGATGCGGTGGTTGCGGGTGTAGCTGAGCAGCATGTAGCAGACATCGAACCGCTCGGACCGCTCGGGGTAATCGACCCCGGCGATCTCCATCAGCGCCTGATACTGCAGGCCCGCACCGTC
>CAZWZP010000091.1:7785-8021 GCA_964638925.1 uncultured Stakelama sp.
CGCCTCAGGCAGCCGCGTGCGATCGACGGTCAGATTGACCTCACCGACCAGATCGGTTGCCTCGACCAGCATATCGCCCAGCGCAGCCTGCGCCGCCGCGATCACGCCGTCATTGGCGGCGTATTTTGGAGCCGGCGCCTTCACCGCGTCACCGTCCCGATCCGGCGGATCTTCCGCTGGAGCTGCATCACGCCGTAGAGCAGCGCTTCGGCGGTCGGCGGGCAACCGGGGACATA
>CAZWZP010000091.1:8047-8635 GCA_964638925.1 uncultured Stakelama sp.
GCGCACGACGCTGTAGCTATAGTGGTAATAGCCGCCGCCATTGGCGCAGCTGCCCATCGAGATGACGTATTTCGGCTCCGACATCTGATCGTACACGCGACGCAGCGCCGGGGCCATCTTGTTGCACAGCGTGCCCGCGACGATCATCACGTCGGACTGGCGCGGGGACGCGCGCGGGGCGGCGCCGAACCGCTCCATGTCGTAACGCGGCATGTTGACGTGGATCATCTCGACCGCGCAGCAGGCGAGGCCGAAGGTCATCCACCACAGCGAGCCGGTGCGCGCCCATTGGAACAGATCCTCGGTCGAGGTGACGAGGAAGCCCTTGTCGTTCAGCTCACCATTCAGGTCGTTGAAGAACGACTGATCGGGCTGCACCACCGCGCCGCCCGCCATGGGCTGGCCTTGCGCGTTGAGGATCGGAGAAGTCGTATTCATCTGGCTCATTCCCAATCCAGCGCTCCGACCTTCCACGCATAAGCGAGGCCCAGGCCGAGTTCGGCGATGAAGATCATCATGCTGATCCACGCGGCCCAGCCCAGGTCGAACACCGTGACCGCCCAGGGGAACAGGAACGCCACTTCCAGG
>CAZWZP010000091.1:8661-11762 GCA_964638925.1 uncultured Stakelama sp.
GTAGAAGCGCACGTCGAACTGGCTGCGCGAATCCTCGAACGCGGGGAAGCCGCATTCATATTCGGTGAGCTTTTCCGGGCTCGGCTGATGCGTGCCGGTGAAGCGGGCTGCAACCATGGGCAGGAAGACAAAGGCGCAAGACAGCACCAGGGCCACCCCCAGGAACAGCAGGATCGGCAGATATTCTGACAGGTCGACCAAGACGGCCCTCGCAATTGCGGAATCTTCGGGTCGCTTTAGGCCGATGGCAGGGGGGCATCAAGGGCGGAAACCCTTGAGAATCACTCGCAACTAACCGATTAGCGGAGGGGAAATGCTACCAGTGTGCCGGACCCGCGCGGCGGCTGGTCCGGTTTGCTCGCGCCCGGCCACCCGGCATCGGCGACGATGAGCAATCGGTTGCCGTCGCGGGCGAGCTGAGTCGGGTCGGCCAGCGGAGCACCGCGCTGCACCACCGCGACGTCGATCTGCGCCCCGTTGATGCGAAAACGGACCAGCGATCCGGGGCTGCTGCCATTGTGGATCGCGTAATAATCCTCGCCGACGCGGACCAGACCGTCGAGCCCGCGCAGGGGCTTGTCCCCCGCCATGGGCAACAGCGTGCGCGCCTTGGTCTTGAGGTCGACGGTGGCAATCCCCCGGCCATAGTCGGCGATCACCAGCTGCTTGCCGTCAGCGGTCAGCGCCGTCCCCTGCGCCGAACGGGCCACGCCGGGGGCGATTAGCGGGTCAAGCTTGCCGCCGCGCAGCCGATACACCGCGCCGTTCAGGCCATCCGACACGAACACCTCGCCATTCGCGGCCGAAACATCGCCGGGATGGAAGCCCGGTCCGGGCGAGACTTTCGCCTTGAGCCGCCCCTTGCGGTCAAGCGCGACCAGCGCGCCGGACTCGCATTTCGCGACATCGGGAAGATCGGGGCAATCGGTCGCGACCCACAGCCAGTTGCGCCGCGCGTCCCAGGCCAGCCCCATCGGGTGCAGCGTCCCTGTCGGCATCGCGATGCTTGTGACGACGCCTGCGCGCCGAACAAGGATGGTGCGGTCCAGCACGCTCGACAGCCAGACGGTCGACCCGTCGGTCGCGACCCCTTCGACCAGCCGGTGTTGCGCGGGCGCGGAATAGACAGTCTCGGTAGCGTCAGCCGCCGCCCCCAGCGCCAGCAGCAGTGCGCCCGCGCGGATCATCGCAGCGATCCGGCGTGGCACAATGGTTCGGACAGGTTGATCAAGACAGCTCTCGCGGTTGCGGAGTTCTGGGGGCACCTTAGGCCGATGGCCAGTGAAGCATCAAGCACGGAACCGTGCGGACGTCATCCCTGAACGCGGTACATTGCCGCACTTCGGCGTCTCCGTGCGTTCAGTCCCAGACCGGCGTCAGGTCGGCGGCGGTCGAGATGCGCGGCGCGCGCGTTCCGGTCGGGATGACGTCATGGAACATGTGCGACGGGATCAGCGTCAGCCAACCCGCGCGCGGCTTCAGCCACACCCGCTCCCAGCACGGGTCGAAACCGGGCAATATCTGGTCGCATCCGCCAAGTTCGAGCGCACCGGCATTCCCCTCCCCATCGCGGACGCTGTGGGGTACCTGCACATGATAGATCGCCGTCAGATAGCCGGCCTGATGGACATGCTGGCGGTTGGAGGCATCGGCGAGGAGCACGGTGGAGATGCTGTCGAGCGTCGCCGCGACCGGCGGCCGCTCGCCGTCCAACCCGAAGCGCGCGGGTTGCCGAGCGGCGCGTTCCAGCTCGGCGCGGACGAAGGCAGTCAGCGCCTGCCACGCCGGCTGGCGCGTGGCACGCGGGGTCGTGTTCAGCAGGAAATCGTCGCGATAGGCATTCGTCGGCGGGTCGGCGACGATTTCCGCGGCGAGACGCGCGTTGAACGCCTCGATCCCGCCAAACTCCGACGGCGGCTCGAACGGGATACGCAGCGGCTGCGCGCTCGGGTTCATGACTGTTAGCGCGGCATCGCGCTGCCCGGCGGCGCTCAACGCAGCGGCGCGCCACGCCCGGCCGATCGCGGTGTCGCGATAGGCGGGCGGCAGGTCTTCCCAATCGGCCAGCCAGCGGTCGGGCTGACGCTCGACCTGCAACGCGAACAGCCGCTCCATCGCACCCAGATCGAACCCCGGCAGGTCGAGCGCGCTGCGATAGGCGGCGATCGCGCCCTCGGGCTGGTGCTGGATGGTGAGCAGATTGCCCCAGATCCGGGCGAGATTGGCGCGTGGCCTGCGGTCGAGGCCGGTGCGGCACGCGGTCGTCGCCGCTTCCACATCGCCCAGCCGCGCGCACACCTTGGCCAGCTCGGCCCAGGGCTCGAACCCGTCCGGGTCGGCTTCAAGGCTCGCCTCAAGCGCCGCGCGGGCCTTGCGCGGGCGGCGCAACCGTTCCTGAAGCACGCCGATCCGGGCGAGAAGCTGCGGCGATCCGGGTTGCCGCGCGAGGGCAGCCTCAGCCAGCGCCAGCTGAAGCGCGTAGGGAACGGCTTGTTTCGGATTCGCCCGCCACTCGATCACCTGCGCCCCCTTTGCCTAGCATCGGGATAGGCGCGGACGCAGCGCGTCACAAGCGCGGGGCGCTCAGCGTAGCGACGAGGCCAGCAGCTTGTGCAGCTTCGAATGGATCGCGTCGTTTGCGGCCAGAATCTCGCCCTTGGCATGGGCATTGTCGGTGCCGCGGAAATCGGTGACGAACCCGCCCGCTTCTTTGACCAGCAGGATGCCCGCCGCCGTATCCCACGGCTTGAGGCCGCTTTCCCAGAAGCCGTCATAGCGCCCCGCCGCGACCCAGGCGAGGTCGAGCGCGGCCGATCCGAAGCGGCGGATGCCGGCGACTTCGGGCGCGACCGCACCAAAAATGCGGCTCCACTCGGCGAAATTGCCGTGACCCATAAACGGGATGCCGGTCGCGATCAGCGTGTCGGCGAGGTCGCGGCGCGACGAAACGCGCAGCCGCTGGTCCTGAACCCAGGCGCCCCGGCCCTTTTCGGCCCAGAAGCTTTCGTCGGTGATCGGCTGATAGACATAGCCATGCGTGATCTCGGGCTTGCCCTGGCTACCAAAGGGATCCTCGAACGCGATCGACATGCAGAAATGCG
>CAZWZP010000092.1:0-11740 GCA_964638925.1 uncultured Stakelama sp.
ATTGGCCGGGCCATTGCTGGAGCATCTTGAGCGCTTCATCAAGCACCCAGTCGCCCAGCTCGTGGATCAGGTTCGATTCCTCGGCGATCGGGATGAACATGGCGGGCGAGATCGCGCCATATTCGGGGCTGTTCCAGCGCAGCAATGCTTCGAACGCGACAATCTCGAGCCGGTCGCGCGCGACGATCGGCTGATAGACGAGGCGCAGTTCGCCATTGGCGATGGCCTGGCTCAACCCGCCTTCGATCTGGAAGCGGATCGATTCGTCCATGCTCTCATCGAACACGCGCACCACGCCGCGGCCCGCCTTTTTCGATTCATTGAGCGACAGGTCGGCGCGACGCATCACGTCGATCGGATCGTGCTTCATCCCCGGCTCGACGATGACGAGGCCAGCGGACGCGGAGCCCTGCACCGAATGGCCGAATACGGTGAAGGTCTTGGCACAGGCGAGCAGCAACCGCTCGACCGCCTCGATCGCCTCGCCCTCACCCGCCACCTTCATCAGCACCGCGAACTCGTCACCGCCAAGGCGCGCGACAAAGCCGCCCGGCGGCACCGCGCCCTCGATCGTCGTGCACATCATGCGGATCAGCTCGTCGCCCGCGAGATGGCCGAAGGTATCGTTGACCAGCTTGAACCGGTCGAGGTCCATCATCGCCATCGCGAAGGTGTCAGGACCGCGCACATGATCGGTCAGCGCGCGCATGAAGGCGAGCCGGTTGGGCGCGTCGGTCAGGCTGTCGTGATTGGCGAGGTGGCTGGCCTTGCTCTCATTCGCGGCCAGCTCGGCCTTCTGCTCTTCGAGCAGCGCCATGGCGCGGGCGAGCTGCTGATCGACTTCCCAGCGCTTGCCCAGCGCGGTTGCGGTCTGGACGACCTCTTCGACCTGAAACGGCTTGGCGATGTAGAAGATCTTGTCGGCTGGCCCGGCCGCGCGGCTGATTTCGAGCGGGGAGAAATCCGAATAGCCGGTGACGATGACGATGTTGATATCGGGGTCGATCGCACGGATGCGCTTGGCGGTTTCCTTGCCGTCGATGCCCGGCGGCATCCGCACGTCGATGAATGCGACCGGGAATGGCGCGCCGCTTTCCCTGGCGCGCGCGACCGCCTCGACCCCGTCCAGCCCCTGCATACAATGAACGGTTTCAAAGTCGGGGCGGTCCTGCGCGGTTTCCGCCGCGACCGCGTCGTCGTCGCCGAACAGCTCGGCGGCCATCGCATCCAGCGCCGCACCCTGCGCCGCCCCGACGCCGCTGCCCTTGAAGCATTGGCGATAGGATTCGTGCATCCCCGCTTCATCGTCCACGATCAGAATGCGCAAGGCCATGTCCCCTGTAATCACCTTGCCAACCCGCGTACGCCAACAGGGTTAAGGCGAGGTAAAAGGGTTAATGACGGGTTCCTGCACGGCTCCGGGACAGACCGTAGAAAAATGGGGCGCCGCGGTCTGGCCGGGCGCCCCGTCGAGTTCAGGAGGGGATCCAATGCGTCTCCGCACCCCCGCTTTCTGCCGCCGAACCGCCCGGCAAACCACGGTCAGACTCTGACGCCCCCATGGAACCGGTTCCATGACCGCCCTCCGCGCCCCGCGCGGGTCCGAACTTTTTCTATACACCCATCATGAAACCGGTTACAGTTTTCGCGCCAAGAACATAATAGGCGGGCAGTCGAGTCGCCGAATCAGGGCACGCGGCAGTTCAGGGTAAACGTTGTCAAACCTCCAGGGGGGATGCTGTGAAGTCTTCACATTCCGCAAATAACGGACTCATTCGCGGTTCGCGCCTGCGCGCCGCTGCCGCTGCACTCGCATGGTCGAGCGCTGGGGCCGTGCTCGCCATCGGCCTTGCTGCTCCGGCGCAAGCTCAGGTCTCCTCGTCGCTGCGCGGCAAGGTCACGGCCGAGGGCGGCGTCAGCCAGGTCACGATCGTTAACGTCGAAACCGGCTTCACCCGTACCGTTACGCCGAGCGCGGATGGCGGCTATCAGTTCGCGTCGCTCCCGCCCGGCAACTACCGGCTTGAGGTGACGACCCCGACCGGCGTGCGCCGCACCGACGAGTTCAACCTTGCAGTGGCGCAGAACGCCGTGTTCGATTTCGACCTGGCGACCCTGGACGTCAGCACCGCCGACAGCGGTAATGAGATCATCATCACCGGCGGCCGCATCCGTTCGATGCAGGGCGGCGAAGTCGGCACGACGATTACCCCGCGCCTGATCGAGCAGCTGCCACAGAACAACCGCAACTTCCTTGCCTTCGCCGACCTCGCGCCGGGCGTTCAGTTCATCACCAACGGCAGCGACCAGTCGCGGCTTCAGGGCGGTGCGCAGAACTCCAACTCGGTCAACATCTTCATCGATGGCGTCGGCCAGAAGGATTATGTCCTCAAGAACGGCATCACCGGCCAGGATTCGACCCAGGGCAACCCGTTCCCGCAGTCGGCGATCGGCGAGTATCGCGTGATCAGCTCGAACTATAAGGCCGAGTTCGACCAGGTCAGCTCGGTCGCGATCACCGCGGTGACCAAGTCGGGTACGAACCAGTTCGAGGGGTCGGGCTTTGTCGACTTCACCAACCAGGATCTGCGCGACAAGCGCCCAATCGAATTCATGCCGGCAAACTCCACCGGGCAGAAGGTCCGCACCCGCGACCTGCAGTTCGGCGGCACGCTGGGCGGTCCGATCATCAAGGACACGCTGCACTTCTTCCTCGCCTATGAAGGCAAGCGCCGGGTCAATCCCCGCGATGTGGCGATCCCCGCAACGCTCAGCACCGCGCTGCCGCTGCTCCCTGCCAACCTCGCCGCCAATTACGGCGCGTATAACGAAACGTTCAACGAGAACCTGTATTTCGGCAAGGTCAACTTTACGCCGACCGACAGCGACCTGTTAGAGTTTTCGGGCAAGTATCGCGATGAAACGGGTGAAGGGTTCAACAGCGGCATCGCGGCCTTTGAAACCCGTACCCTGACCCGGGTCGAGGAAATCCGCGGCCTTGCCCGCTGGGAGCACACCGCCGACAACTGGGTCAACGACTTCAAGGTCGCGTATGAGGACGTGACGTGGAACCCGCGGCCCTTCCAGCAAGCTAACCGCAACGTCTATCGCGTCCGCATCCCGAATCCGGCCAATACCGCCAACTTCCTCGACGGGAATATCCTCGAGACGGGCGGCGGCACCAATTTCCAGGACAAGGGCCAGAAGGGCTGGCAGATCTCGAACGACTTCACCTACACCGGTCTTGAAGGACACACGTTCAAGTTCGGCGTGAAGGCGAAGTGGGTCACGCTGAACACGCTGGAGCTCAATGGCTTCAACCCTGTGTTCCGCTATTTCACGCCGCTCGGTTCGACCACGCTCAACACCACCACGCCGTATCAGATGACCTTCCAGGCGCTGACGGGCAGCTTCGACGACCGTGAGGTGCGCTCGAAGAACTTCCAGCTGGGCATTTATGCGCAGGATGACTGGGACGTCACCGATCGTCTGACGGTCAATCTCGGCCTGCGCTGGGATTATGAGCGCACTCCTGCGTTCCTGGACTATGTCCACCCGGCGGCGCAGGTCGCGGCGGTCAGCCCGGCCAACTATCCGAACCTCGTCGGTGCCAACTACAACATCAACGATTACATCTCGACCGGCAAGGAGCGGAAGGCGTTCACGGGCGCGTTCCAGCCGCGTATCGGGTTCAACTATAAGCTCGATGAGGCGGGCCGCTTCGCGATCTATGGCGGCTTTGGCCGTTCCTATGACCGCACCCAGTTCGACTTCATCCAGCAGGAACTGACCCAGGGTACGGGCGCCAACCGCACGTTCAACTTCATCGTCCCAGGCGATACGGTGAACGTCTGCACGCCGAGCGCGACCTGTATCCCCTACAACCCGGTGTATCAGACCGAGGCGGGACGTGCAGCGCTGATCGCGGGGCTGCCGGCGGGGGCCGGGCGTGAGCTGCGCTTCATCAAGAACGACCTTAAGGTGCCGTATTCGGACCAGTTCAGCCTGGGTCTGCGCGGCAATTTCGGGCTGCTTGAGACCGAAATCGGCTATTCGCACGTGAAGAGCCGCGACGGGTTCGTCTATCTGCTGGGCAACCGGCGTCCGGGCGGGTTGTTCTTCCCGGCGACGGGCAATCCCGACTCGCCGTTCGGCTTCCCGCCAGCGCCGTTCGGGTCGATCATCATCGGCGATAACGGGCTTGAGACCAACGCCGACACCGTCTTTGCCAAGCTGATCAAGCGCTACACCAAAGCTTCGCCGTGGAGCATCGACGCGACCTATACCTACACCCAGGCGACCGAGAACCGGCAGTTTGGTGAGGTGTTCTCGCTCGATTATTCCAGCATCGACGAGTATCCGGTGCGTCGTTCGGCGGGCGTGCGCAGCCATCGCTTCGTGATGGCGGGTACGGTGGACATTCCGTACGGCATCACGCTGGCAACCAAGTTCCAGATCGCTTCGCCCGCCTGGCTCAAGAGCTTCGTCAGCACACCGGGTGTCGGTGCGCCGGGCACCAAGGACATCGTTGCGATCGAACGCGACGGCAACGGGGACCGCTGGGGCTTCCGTCAGCTCGACCTGTCGGCAACCAAGGAGTTCAAGCTCGGCTTCCTCACCGACCAGACCCGGGTGTGGTTCCGCATCGACATCATCAACCTGATGAACGATCGCAACTATAACGGCTTCAACTCGGTGACCGGTCGCCGCGATCCGAACAACTACAATATCGACGGCCCGCCGCGGACGGTGAAGGTCTCGACCGGATTCAACTTCTAACCGGTCGTTTGGTTACGGCGCGCGGACGGATTCCCCCGTCCGCGCGCCTTTTTTGTGTAAAGGAGTATCCCATGGGCTTTCGCCTGCCTTCGCTCGGCCTTGCCATGCTGCCGCTTGCGGCCGCCTGTTCGACCCTGCCGTCGGCGGACAGCCCCCCTCCCCCCGCGCCGGTCGCGGGACAGGCGGCATTTGTCGAGGATCTCTCGCGCCGCACCTTTGACTATTTCTGGGAGACAACCAGCGTCGACACCTGCCTGGCGCCGGACCGCTGGCCGTCCAATCCCTTTTCCAGCATCGCGGCGACGGGCTATGCGCTGACGGCTTATGGCATCGGTGCCGAGCGGGGCTACGTGACCCGCGCAGCTGCTGCGGAGCGCACGCGCAAGTGCATGGAATTCTACTGGAACGCGCCGCAGGGCCCGGCGGTCAGTGGCACCGCGGGGCATAAGGGCTTTTTCTACCACTTCCTCAACAATGAAGACGGCACGCGGCGCGGAAATACCGAGCTGTCCACGGTCGATACCACCCTGCTGCTGGGCGGCGTGCTGTTCGCGCAAAGCTATTTCGACCGCGACACGCCAACCGAGGCGGCAATCCGCGATCTGGCGGAGAAGATCTATGCCCGGGTCGACTGGACCTTTGTCCAGCGTGAGCGCAGCACGATCCCCTCGGCGAACAGCACCGGCGGCAAGGCGATCGCGATGGGATGGTACCCGGAGCGCGGCCAGGGCGGCGATTTCGGGACGCATGACTGGGTCGGCTATGACGAGGGGATGCTGGTCTATATCCTCGCGCTCGGGTCGCCGACGCACCCGGTGGGCAAGGATGCGTGGGACACCGGCTGGGCGGGCAAGCTCGGCAAGAGCTGGGGCACCTATTACGGGCAGGAACATCTGCAGTTCGAGCCGCTATTCGGGCACCAGTATAGCCATATCTGGGTCGATTTCCGCGGCATCCAGGACGCGTTCATGGCCGGCAAGGGCATCGATTATTTCGAGAATAGCCGCCGCGCGACGCTGGCGCAGCGCGCCTATGGCATCGACAATCCGAATAAATGGACCGGCTATTCGGGCGACATCTGGGGCTGGACCGCGTCGGACGGTCCCGGCGGCGCGGCCAATGGGCGCGTCGTCAACGGCAAGGCCCGCGAATTTCAGGGCTATTCCGCGCGCGGCGTGAGCAGCTATCGCGTCGTCGATGATGGCACGATCGTGCCGACGGCGGCGGGGGGATCGGTCGCGTTCGCCCCGGAGATCGCCCTGCCCGCGCTGATGGCGATGCGCGCCAAGTACGGCGACAAGCTGTACCAGCGCTATGGCTTCAAGGACGCGTTCAACCCGAGCTATACCTTTACCGATGTCGGCAGCCGCGACGGCGTGGTCGATGCCAAGGATGGCTGGTTCGCGCGCGACTATCTCGGCATCGATCAGGGACCGATCCTGGCGATGCTGGAGAACCACCGCTCGGGCCTCGTCTGGAAGACGATGCGCAAGAACCCGCATATCCGCCGCGGGCTGGAGCGTGCCGGGTTCAAGGGCGGGTGGCTGGATAAGGCGGGGGCGAAGTAAGGCGCGCGCCTTCCGCCTCCAATCCCCTCCCCGAAAGGGAGGGGAGAAGGGTTATTCCTCGCCCATGCGCAGCGCGGCGATGAAGGCTTCCTGCGGGATGCTGACGCTGCCGTATTCGCGCATCTTCGCCTTACCCTTTTTCTGCTTGTCCAGCAGCTTGCGCTTGCGGGTGGCGTCGCCGCCATAGCATTTGGCGGTCACGTCCTTCCTCAGGGCACTGATCGTTTCCCGCGCGATCACCTTGCCGCCGATTGCCGCCTGGATCGGGATCTTGAACAGATGGCGCGGGATCAGTTCCTTGAGCCGCTCGCACATGCCGCGCCCGCGCGCCTCGGCGGTCGAGCGGTGGACGATCATGCTGAGCGCGTCGACCGGCTCTTCGTTGACCAGGATGCCCATCTTGACCAGATCGCCCTCGCGATAGCCGATCTGTTCATAGTCGAAGCTGGCATAGCCCTTCGACAGCGATTTGAGGCGATCGTAGAAGTCGAACACGACTTCGTTGAGCGGCAGCTCATAGGTCACCTGCGCGCGCCCGCCGACATAGGTCAGGTTCTTCTGGATGCCGCGGCGGTCCTGACACAGTTTCAGGATGCTGCCCAAATACTCGTCGGGGACGTAGATCACCGCCTGAATCCACGGTTCGGCGATGCTCTCGATCTTGTTGGGGTCGGGCATGTCGGCCGGGTTGTGCAGCTCGATATGCCCGCCGCCATGGGTCAGCTCGATCTGGTACACCACCGACGGCGCGGTGGTGATGAGGTCGAGATCATATTCGCGCATCAGCCGCTCCTGGATGATCTCCAGGTGCAGCAGGCCGAGGAAGCCGCAGCGGAAGCCGAAGCCGAGCGCGGCGCTGGTTTCCATTTCGAAGCTGAACGACGCGTCGTTGAGGCGCAGCTTGCTGATGCTCTCGCGCAGTTTCTCGAAGTCGTTGGCGTCGACCGGGAACAGGCCGCAGAACACCACCGACTGGACTTCCTTGAAGCCCGGCAGCGCCTCGGCGGCGGGGCGCTTGGCATCGGTCAGCGTGTCGCCGACGCGGGCCTGGGCGACTTCCTTGATCTGCGCGGTGATGAAGCCGATCTCGCCCGGGCCAAGGTCGGCGAGCTGTTCGATCTTCGGCCGGAAACAGCCGACACGATCCACCAAATGCGTGGTGCCGCTCTGCATGAACTTGACCTGCTGGCCCTTCTTGATCGTGCCGTCGATCACGCGGATCAGAATGACGACGCCGAGATAGGGGTCGTACCAGCTGTCGACCAGCATCGCCTTCAACGGCGCATCGGGGTCGCCCTTGGGCGGGGGAATGCGCGCGCACACGGCGTTGAGGATTTCGTCGATCCCGATGCCCGACTTGGCCGATGCGAGCACCGCGCCCGACGCATCGATGCCGATCACTTCCTCGATCTCGTTACGGACCTTTTCGGGTTCGGCGCTGGGCAGGTCGATCTTGTTGATCACCGGCACGATCTCATGGTCGTGCTCGATCGACTGATAGACGTTGGCGAGCGTCTGCGCCTCGACCCCCTGTGCCGCATCGACCACCAGCAGCGCGCCTTCGCACGCGGCGAGGCTGCGGCTCACCTCATAGGCGAAGTCGACATGGCCCGGCGTGTCCATCAGGTTGAGGACATAATCCTTGCCGTCCGCCGCCTTCCAGTCGAGGCGCACGGTCTGCGCCTTGATGGTGATGCCGCGTTCCTTTTCGATGTCCATATTGTCGAGCACCTGCTCGGACATCTCTCGCGCGGTCAGGCCGCCGGTGCGTTGGATGAGGCGATCGGCCAGGGTCGACTTGCCATGGTCGATATGCGCGATGATCGAAAAATTGCGGATACGGGAAATGTCGGTTGCCATAACCCGCGCGCGTAGCAGGGGCGTGGCACTTGCGGAAGATGCCCCGTAGGATCACTGTATCGCGATGCGTATTCTTCTCCTCGCCCTTATGTGCGCCCTTGCCGCCCCCGCGCTCGCGCAGGAAGTGCCGATCCATGTCGTGCGCCACTTCGATACGCCCAGAGGCGAGAAGGATCCCGATCTGCTCCCCCAGGGTATTGCGCGCGCGGAAGCGCTGGCCCGCTGGTTTCGGGGCAAGCGGCTGTGCGCGATCCTGGTGACGCAATATAAGCGCACCCGCCAGACCGCCGCGCCGATTGCGGCCGGGCGCAGCATCGCGATCCAGAGCTATGACGCGGCCGACATCGCGGGTGTCGTGGCGCGGGCGAAGGCGTCGGCCTGTCCGGTGCTGATCGTCGGCCACAGCAACACCGTGCCCGATATTGTCGAGAAGCTCGGCGGCACGCGCCCCGGCGACCTTGCCCATGAGGATTTCGGCGACGTGTGGACGGTCGCTGATGGCAAGGCCGCGCACGCGAAGATCGTGCCCTGATCGTCGATTTTGGCATGACGCGGCCGTCGCGCCTTTGATAAGATCGGAGCCTGAAGCGCGCGCCGACAATGGGCGGACCGCAGAGCAATGGGAGGTTGCAGAACCCGATGAGCGCGATGATCTACCCCCTGCTGCTCGCCTGCATTGCCCTTGCGACCGCCGCCGTCCCCGCCGCCGCGCGCGATGTGCTGCTGGTCGGAAACAAGGGCGAGGACACGCTGGGCATCTATGATCTGGCCGATGGCAAGCCGCTGGCAACGATCCCGACCGGGAGCCAGCCGCACGAGATTGCGGTGATGGGCGATGGCAGCAAGGCGGCGGTGGTTTCCTATGGCGGCACCACGGTTGATGTCATCGACCTAACCACGTCGAGCAAGGTGGCGACGATCGACCTGGCGCCCAACAAGCGCCCGCACGGCCTGTTATGGATGCCCCGAAGCGAGCGGCTGATCGCGACGACGGAGGGCAGCGCATCGGTCGCCATTGTCGAGCCGGATGGGACGCTGACCACGATTGCGACCGGGCAACAGGGATCGCACATGGTCGCGCTGCTGGGCGAGGAACGTGCCTTTGTCGCCAATATCGGATCGGGCACAGTTAGCGTGCTGGATCTCACGACCAATCGCAAAATCACCGACATCGCCGCGGGTGGGAAACCGGAGGGAATTGCCGTCGCCGCGGGCAAGATTTTCGTGGGCGACCTGACCGCGCCGCGCATCAGCGTGTTCGACGCCGCCACCTATGCAAAGCTGGCCGAATTGACCGTCGGCGGCGCGGCGATCCGTGTCATTGCCAGCCCCGATGGCAGGACCGTCGCGACCAGCAACATCACGACCGGCAGCGTTACGCTGATCGACGCCGCCAGCCAATCCGTGTCGCGCAGTTTCCCGGTCTCGGGCGAAGGTGCAGCAGGTCAGGTGACGCTGATCTGGTCCGCCGACGGCAAACGCCTCTATGCCGCCGAAACCGCGCGCAACCAGATCGCCGAGATCGACGCCGCCACGGGCAAGGTGCTGCGGCGGATCGCCGTCGGCAAGAATGGCGACGGGCTGGCGGTGGGCAAACTCCCCTGATCCGATCCTCCTTTCGGGTAGCGCATGGCGCTTTTCCCGGTGCGGACTCATGCCGGATGCGATATGACCGATGCGGGGGCCGGGAGCCGCCCGTGTCAGAAGATGTCAGTTGAAGGTGACCATGCCCGCAGGCAGCGTCGCCACGGCTTTGGGGCAGAACGCCCCCTATGGGAGGGAAACATCCATGCGTGTCGTCCGCAATCTGATCGCCGCCACCGCGCTTGCCTCAATGGCGGCGGGCCCGATCGCCGCTTCCGCACAGACCGCGACCAGCTCGTCCGGCAAGACCTATAAGGACGGCACGACCAAGGGTGCGTCGTCGGGTCGCCGCGATCAGGAACGCGGCCAGCGCGAAATCCCGCGCTGCACGAAAAATCTCGGCACCGTTGCCATCGTCGAACCCGACAACCAGTGGTGGCGCGAGCTGAACCTGGGCAGCCCCGAAGCGGTGCTCAAGGTGTTCATCCAGCAATCGGGCTGCTTCACCATCGTCAATCGCGGGCGCGCGATGCAGAGCCGCGCGATGGAGCGCGCGCTGCAGGAGCAGGGCGAGATGCAGGGCGGCCAGAATATCGGCAAGGGCCAGGTGCGCACCGCCGACTATTTCCTTCAGCCTGACATCGTGTCGTCGAACAAGAGTTCGGGCGGCGGCGGCGTCGGCGGGGCGGTCGGTGGCCTGCTCGGTGGGCGCGGGGGCATCCTGGGGGGCGTCGGCGCGATCGCGGGTGGCATCAGCGTCAAGAAAAAGGAAGCCAGCGTCACCCTGTCGATGGTCGACGCCCGCACTACCGAAGAAAAGGCGCTGACCGAGGGCTATGCCCGCAAGACCGATGTCGGCTTTGGCGCAGGCGGCGGATCGGGCTGGTGGGGCGGATTCGCTGCGGCGGGCGGCACCGGGTACCAGAACACCGATATCGGCCAGGTGATCGTGCTCGCCTATCTCGATGCCTATACCAAGCTGGTCTACGAACTGGGCGGCCTGCCCGATGACGCAGCGGCAGCGGCACCGCCCGCGCGGCGCTGATTACCCGCGAAATCGTTGAAATCCGGGGCCGGAATTACCCATTCCGGCCCCTTTTTCATGGGCCAATCTCCGAAGGATCACTTAACGCAGCATCAACCACGTCTTTACGCGCTTCGGTATAGACCTGTGGGGCAAAGCGAATCCCCAGGGATGCCGGATGGGCCGGCACGTTGCTTCGCGGGGTACTATGCCACTCGAGACGGTTCGGAGCGCAGGACTAGGCGGAGCGTCAGGCACGCTGATCGCGCTTGTCGCTGCCGATGGCAGCGCGGCGCACCCCTATCTGGCGCGCCTGACCAGCGGTATCGTGCCACTGCGCGACCTGGGCGATCTCGCCCATCAGATCTGTCTGCTCCACGCCCGCCATCCCGATCTGTTCGAACAGGCCGCGCTCCAGTCGCGCCAGCCCGCGACGGCCGCATGGCTGGCGCAATCGGTCCAGGGCTTTGCAGCCGAACGCGCCTATCTCGTCCGCATCGTCGCCGCTGCCGGACCGATGCCCAGCACGCCGGGGCAGGCCGCATCGGAAACCGCAGTCAACGCGCAGCGCCATGCGCTCGACATGCTCGCGCAATCGGATCGCAATGGCTGCGCGGACGGCACGGCGATCGCGCTTGCGCTTGATTGGCCCGCAATTCGTATGGTGCTGGACATACTTGCCGGACGGCTGGGGATCGACCCGCCCGAATGCCAGCTTCCTCCCGCGTTCGAAACCGCAACAGTGATTGATGTCCTCGCCTCCGCGCTCCCGGTCGAGCGCGCGATGGTGTTCGGTGCGCAGCAGATGCTGGCGCAGCATCGCGGCCTGATCGACCTGCTCGAAGCCCGCGCCTCGGCCCGTTCCGACCACTAGAGCCTATTCGGGCTGGCTAGAGGCATCGTGATTGCCCTGGCGTGTTCGCTG
>CAZWZP010000093.1:0-11438 GCA_964638925.1 uncultured Stakelama sp.
AGGCCAAGCGCCTGGTCGAGCACAAAAAGGATGTCGTCATCCTGCTCGACTCCATCACCCGCCTTGGCCGCGCCTACAACACGGTGGTGCCCAGCTCGGGCAAGGTGCTGACCGGCGGCGTCGACGCCAACGCGCTCCAGCGTCCGAAACGCTTCTTCGGTGCAGCGCGCAATATCGAAGAGGGCGGCTCGCTCTCGATCATCGCCACCGCGCTGATCGACACCGGCAGCCGCATGGACGAGGTGATCTTCGAAGAGTTCAAGGGCACCGGCAACTCCGAAATCGTGCTCGACCGCAAGGTGGCGGACAAGCGCATCTTCCCGGCGCTCGACGTCGGCAAGAGCGGCACGCGCAAGGAGGAGCTGCTGCTCGACAAGGCGACGCTCTCGAAAATGTGGGTCCTGCGCCGCA
This sequence comes from uncultured Stakelama sp., assembly GCA_964638925.1. Classification (GTDB taxonomy): domain Bacteria; phylum Pseudomonadota; class Alphaproteobacteria; order Sphingomonadales; family Sphingomonadaceae; genus Sphingomonas. Next base: position 412 of record CAZWZP010000093.1, read on the forward strand.
TTCTCATGCAGATGGGCACGACCGATGCGATGGAATTCCTGCTCGACAAGATGAAGGATTCCAAGACCAACGAGAACTTCTTCGACTCGATGAACTCGTAAGCGAATACAGGGGTTTAGACGGACATGACCGAAATTTGGGGGCATATCGTCGCCGACTTTGCCGGGCTGTTTGCGGGCAGCGCTTCGGCTTGGCTGGCGTTCGGCCAGGTGATTCTGATCGACATCGTCCTTGCGGGCGACAATGCGATCGTCATCGGTGCGCTCGCGGCTGGTCTGCCTGCGGATCAGCGCAAGAAGGTTATCCTGATCGGCATCATCGCCGCGCTGGTGCTCCGCATCGGCTTTGCGCTGGTGGTGACACAGCTAATGGCGATCGTCGGCCTGATCTTCGCGGGCGGCGTGCTGCTATTATGGGTCGCGTGGAAAATGTACCGCGAGATCGGCCATGGTGCAGGCGAAAGCGCTGGCTCGCCCGAGATTGCGGGTGACGAACATTCGGGTCTGAAGCCCGCCAAGAGCTTTGCCGGTGCGGCCTGGGCAGTCGCGGTGGCGGACGTGTCGATGAGCCTTGACAACGTGCTGGCGGTCGCCGGGGCTGCGCGCGATCATCCGGGTATTCTGATGATCGGGCTGGTTATCGCGGTTGCGCTGATGGGCGTCGCGGCAAACATCATCGCCAAATATATCGAACGCTATCGCTGGATCGCGTGGATCGGATTGATCGTGATCGTCTATGTCGCCGGGTCGATGATCTATACCGGTATCACCGATCAGGATGTGGGACTGCTCCAGCTGTTCCGCTAAGGCATTGATCTGAAAACAGGAAAGGGCGGCGTCCGCGAGGATGCCGCCCTTTTTCGTGTCAGCCAATATGCTCGGCAAAGAACGCTTCGGTCCGGCTGTCGGCCAGTTGCGCTGCGGCATCCGAGCGCCGCTTGCCCATCTCGGTCGCAAAGCCATGGTCCTCGCCCGGATAGTCGTACAGCGTCACCTTGGGGTGATCGTCCAAACCTTCGTGCATCGCCTGCTGCGTCGGGGCGGGGACGAAGCCGTCGTCGCCGGCGATATGGAGCATCAGCGGGTTGGCAATGGCGTGTTTCTCGCCGAGCAGCCCGTCGACGCCGACGGCATAATAGCCGACGCTGGCATCGGCATCGGTCCGCGCGGCGGTCATGAAAGCAAGGCGGCCGCCCAGGCAATAGCCAGTAACTCCGACCTTCCCGCCGCTCGCATCCCGCGCCGCGCGGATCGTCGCCTCGATATCGGCAACGCCCTTGTCCTGATCGAACTTGCCCATCCAGTCGAGCGCCTGCTTGAACTCCGCCTCGACGTCGGGATCGAGCTCGATGCCGGGCTGCAACCGCCAGAACAGGTCTGGGGCGAGCGCGAGATAGCCGAGCGACGCGAAATGATCGCATTTACGGCGGATCCCCTCATTCACGCCAAAGATTTCCTGGATCACCACGATTGCGCCGCGCGGCGTGCCTGCCGGGTCTGCGCGGTAGGCGGCGAAGCTGCCGCTGCCGTCGATTGCCTGGATTTCGATACTCGCCATGATACGCTCCTTGTTCAGCGGTGACGCTGCTCGTGGTCGAGCAGCCATTGCTTGGTTGCGGGGCCGTCGCCCGCAGAATAGCTCCCCAGCGTGCCGCCGGCTGCAGTCACCCTGTGGCACGGAATGATGACGGGAAGCGGATTGCGCGCACACAGCTGCCCAATTGCACGCGGTCCCGACTGGAGTCGTCGCGCGAGCTCGCCGTAGCTGGCTATCTCGCCATAGCCGAGGGCGACCAGCCCGTCGCGCAACACCCGACCGCGTGGCGACATTACCGGGACCAGCGGAAGATCGAATGCTTTGAGATCGCCGGAAAAATACGCCAGCAGCTGTTCCGCGGCAGCGCAAACCGGTGCGGTCGCGCCCGTTGCTGGCGGTCCCGCCGCACGGATGGTCACGCGCAGCACACTGCTTTCGTCGCCCTCGATCTTCATCAGGCCGATGGGCGTTGCGATCAGGGCATGGTCGCGCGCATACATGGGCTGAGCGTAGGGCAGGGGATGCTTCGGGCTCAAGTGGAGAAGACGGTATGAAGATCAATGTCGAAGTCGACTGCACCCCCGAAGAGGCGCGCCGTGCGATGGGCCTGCCCGATTTCACCCCGGTCCATGATCGCTACATTCAGATGATGCTCGATTCGATCGACAAGGGCGGGGTCAATCCCGAGATGATCGAGAGCATGATGAAGAGCTGGACCCCGATGGGAGAGGCCGGAATGAATTTCTGGCGTGGCATGTTCGATATGGGCAAGCGCAGCGGGGGCGAGTGACCGACACGATTTTCGCGTTGTCGAGCGGGGCATTGCCGGCCGGCATCGCGGTTATCCGCATTTCCGGTCCTGAGGCGTTCGCCGCCGTCGCCACTCTGGCGGGCGGCGTTCCGCTGCCGCGCCGCGCATCGCTGCGTACCTTGCGCCGCGATGGCGAACCGCTTGATCGCGCGCTGGTACTGGTCTTTCCCGGCCCCGCGACTGCGACGGGCGAGGATCTGGCCGAACTTCATCTGCACGGTGGCCGCGCAGTCGTGCGTGCCGTCGAGGCGACGCTTGCCGCGATACCGGGACTGCGCGGTGCCGAACCGGGAGAGTTCACCCGCCGCGCCCTGGCCCATGGCCGTATCGACCTGACCGAGGCGGAGGGCTTGGGCGACTTGCTCGCCGCAGAAACCGAGATGCAGCGCCGCACCGCACTGCGCGCCGCCGAGGGAGGGGTCCGGGCACGAATCGAGAATTGGGCGGCGCGCGCCCTGCGTTTCTCGGCGCTGGTCGAGGCAGTGCTCGATCATGGCGACGAGGATGATGTGGCGGGGGAGGGCGACGTGCTTGCCGCAGTCCAGCGCGATGCCGTGGGACTGGCTGCGGAGATCGAAGCGGTGACCGCCCAGCCGCCGGTCGAACGCATCCGCGATGGCATCCGCATCGTCCTGGCAGGACAGCCCAATGCCGGCAAATCGACGCTGCTCAACGCGCTGGCGGGGCGCGAGGCGGCGATCGTCTCGCCGCTGGCGGGAACGACGCGCGACCGGATTGAGGTGCCGGTGATGCGCGACGGCATTGCCTATCTGCTGACCGATACTGCCGGTCTCCATGCCGCGCCCGCCGATATCGTTGAGGAGATCGGCATGGCGCGGGCCAGGTCTGCGATCGAAACCGCTGACCTCGTCCTGTGGCTTGATGATGCGCCGCTACCTGCGGAGCTGGCGGGTGCCTCGCACCTCCTCATTCACCCGCGCGCCGACGCGCCCGGTCGTGAGGCTGGAGTGGAAGGCCGTCTTTCCGTGTCGGCGAGGACAGGGCAGGGGTTTGAGGCGCTGTGGGACGCGATTGCGGCCATCGCTGCGGGGCTGCTGCCGCCTTCAGACAGCGTGGCGCTGAATATCCGGCAGCGTGTGCTGGCCGAACAGGCGGCCGCCGCATTGCGTGGCGCGGCCGCACAGGACGACCTGTTGCTTGTGGCCGAAGAACTGCGCAGCGCGCTGCGTGCGTTTCACCGCATCACGGGCGCGGCGGACGTCGAGGCGATGCTCGACGCGTTGTTCGGGCGGTTCTGCATCGGCAAGTGAGTGTTCCACGTGGAACGCTTTTGACCTGACCCCCGCGCGGGGCTATGCGACGGCCATGCACAAGTTCGATGTGATCGTGATCGGCGGCGGCCATGCCGGTACCGAAGCGGCAGCTGCGGCAGCACGCTGTGGCGCGCGAACCGCGCTGGTTACCTTCGACCCAGTGATGATCGGCGCGATGTCGTGCAATCCGGCGATCGGCGGCCTTGGTAAGGGCCATCTGGTCCGCGAAGTCGATGCACTGGACGGCCTGATCGCCCGCGCTGCGGATGCTGCGGCGATCCACTATCGCCTGCTCAATCGCTCCAAGGGGCCAGCAGTGCAGGGACCCCGCGTGCAGGCCGATCGGGTGCGCTACGCCGCCGCTATCCAGACGATGTTGTCTGCGCAGCAAGGCCTGGATATCGTTGCCGGTGAGGCGGTCGCGCTGTTGATCGAGCAGGGCAGGGTGGCGGGTATCCGCCTTGGCGATGACAGCGTGCTTCGCGCACCGGCGGTCGTCCTTGCCAGTGGCACCTTCCTTGACGGCCGCATTTTCCGGGGCGAGGAACGCGAGGCTGGCGGCAGGGTAGGAGAGCGTGCCGCGACCGCATTGGGCGTCCAGCTCCGCGACTGCGGCCTGCCAATCACCCGACTCAAGACCGGCACGCCACCCCGATTGGACGGCCGCACGATCGACTGGGCTGCGCTCGACGAACAGCCCAGCGACACCGACGACTGGCGCATGTCGCCGATGACGCGCGGCCCACGGCTGCCACAGCTCTCCTGCGCGATCACCCGCACCACGCTGGAGACCCACGATATCATCCGTGGCGGTCTCGACCGCTCGCCCCTGTTAAGCGGTGCGATCGAAGCCGGTGGCCCGCGTTACTGCCCCTCGATCGAGGACAAGATCTTCCGCTTCGGCGACCGCGACGGGCACCAGATCTTCCTGGAGCCGGAGGGGCTGGAGACCCACCTTGTCTATCCCAACGGCCTCTCGACCTCGCTGCCCACCGATGTGCAGGCGGCCATGATCGCGTCGATCCCCGGCCTTGAGCGCGCCCGGATCGTCACTCCGGGCTATGCCGTCGAGTACGATCATGTGGATCCGCGTGCGCTTTCGCACCAGCTGGAGAGCCGCGATCTTCCCGGCCTCTATTGCGCGGGTCAGATCAACGGCACCACCGGCTATGAGGAGGCCGCCGCACAGGGACTGGTCGCCGGGGTCAACGCCGCCGCTGCGGTGCTGGACCGCGCCCCGACCCTCTTCCCCCGCGAACTCAGCTATATCGGTGTGATGATCGACGACCTCACGCTGCAGGGCGTCACCGAGCCCTATCGTATGCTCACCGCCCGCGCTGAGCATCGCCTGTATCTCCGCGCGGACAATGCCCAGACCAGGCTCGCCGCCTTGGGGGAGGCGGCGAACTGCCTGGGGCCAGAGCGCCGCGCATTTATCGCTGAGCGTGCCCGCGCCCGCAGCGCGCTCGACGCAGCGTTCGCCCATAGCCTCACCGCCCATAGCCTCGGTCAGGCCGGTGCGCCCGTGGCGCAGGATGGCGCGCGGCGGACAGCATTTGAGTGGCTGCGCTTCCCGGCTGTCACGCTCACCCATCTCGGTATTGACACCGAAAGCGCCGACCCCGCTATCCTGTCTGAATTGATCGAGGATGCCCGCTACGCGCCCTATCTGGAGCGTCAGGCGCAGGAGGCCGCCGCGATGACTCGCGCTGACGGCACGCGGATACCCGCCGCACTCGATTATGCGGCCGTACCCGGCCTGTCCAACGAGATGGTCGAGCGCCTCGCAGCCGCGCGCCCGGACACAATCGGGGACGCGGCCCGGGTGCGTGGAATCACGCCAGCAGCGTTGACCGCGATCCTGCTCCATGTGAAGCGCGCGGCATGACCGAAGACGAAGCCCGCGACTGGATACGCAGCCGTTACGATGTTTCACGTGAAACACGGCTCGCAACCTTTGTGGACCTGCTGCGCGACGAGTCGACGCGCCAGAACCTCGTTTCGCCATCGTCCCTTGAGAAGATCTGGGCGCGGCACATCGTCGATTCTGCCCAGTTGCTTGAGCATGTCGGAGTCGGTGGCCTGTGGCTCGACATCGGCAGCGGCGCTGGCCTCCCCGGTATCGTCCTTGCGATCCTCCGCGATGACCCAGTCGAGCTGGTCGAGCCGCGCAAACTTCGCACCGCCTTTCTCCAGCATTGCGTTGATGCGCTCGGCCTCACCAACGCCACCATCCATACCGCCAAGGTCGAGCGAACGAAAGGACGCGCCGCCGTCATCACTGCGCGCGCGGTCGGCTCGCTCGACACCCTGTTCCGCATCGCCCGCCACCGCAGCGATCGGTCCACACTTTGGGTGCTCCCCAAAGGCCGCAATGCGCAATCGGAGGTGGAAGATGCACAGCTATGGTGGCAAGGTTCGTTCCACGTGGAACCGAGCGTGACCGCACCGGACTCGCTCATCATCGTCGTCAAAGAGGTGCGCCCCAAATGATCTGCATCGCGATTGCAAATCAGAAGGGCGGCGTGGGCAAGACCACGACCGCGATCAACGTCGGCACCGCGCTCGCCGCGACCGGCAAGCGCGTGCTGCTACTCGACCTCGATCCACAGGGTAATTGCTCGACCGGCCTCGGCATCGGGCGCGCGGACCGCGAGCGCTCGACCTATGACCTGCTGATCGGCGAGACCACTCTTGAGGACGTGTCGGTCCCGACCCGGGTCCCCGGCCTCGACATCGTCCCCGCCACGGTCGACCTGTCGGGCGCGGAGATCGAGCTGATCGAGTTCGAAGCGCGCACCCACCGCCTCGCCACCGCGATCGAGCGCAGCGCACAGCGTTGGGACGTGGTGCTGATGGATTGCCCGCCGTCGCTGGGGCTGCTCACCATCAACGCGATGGTAGCGTCGGATGCGCTGCTCGTCCCGCTACAATGCGAGTTCTTCGCGCTGGAAGGGCTCAGCCAGCTGCTCAACACGGTCGAGCGCATTCGCGGCCGCTTCAACCCCGGCCTGTCGATCTTGGGCGTCGTCCTCACCATGTACGACCGCCGCAATCGCCTGACCGATCAGGTCTCCGACGATGTCCGCGCGGTGCTGGGCAAGGTGGTGTTCGACACCGTCATCCCCCGCAACGTCCGCCTGTCCGAAGCCCCCAGCCACGGCCTGCCCGCGCTGATCTACGATTATCGCTGTGCCGGGTCCGAAGCCTATATCGCCCTTGCGCGCGAAGTGATTGAGCGCCTGCCCAAGCTGAAGAAGGCCGCATGACCGAACAGACGCCCCAAGAGACTGCGACACCCGCCGCCCCCGCCGCCAGCACGCGCAAGGCGCGCCCTGGCCTTGGCCGTGGCCTCAGCGCACTGCTGGGCGATGCCGAGCGCGAAGAACCCGTTCGTCCCGGTACCGAACCTTCGATGGGCGTGCGGATGCTCCCGGTAAGCTCGCTCGCCCCGCACCCGGAACAGCCGCGCCGCCATTTCGATGAGGATGCGCTGGAGGAGCTCGCCAAGTCGATCGCGATGCGCGGGCTGATCCAGCCGATCCTGGTGCGCCCGCACGGCAAGGATTATCAGATCGTCGCCGGCGAACGCCGCTGGCGCGCGGCCCAGCGCGCACGCCTGCACGAGGTGCCGGTGATCGTCCGCGACCTGGACGAAGCGCAGACGCTCGAAATCGCGATCGTCGAGAATATCCAGCGCGAAGATCTGAACGCGATCGAAGAGGCGGAGGCCTATGCCAAGCTGATCGGCGATTTCGGCCATAGCCAGGAGGCACTGGCGAAGATCGTCCACAAGTCGCGCAGTCACATCGCGAACCTGATCCGCCTGCTCGACCTGCCACAAAGCGTGCGCCAGCGCGTGGTCGAGGGCGGGTTGACCATGGGCCACGCCCGCGCGCTGATCGGCGCGCCGGACCCCGAAAAGCTCGCCAAGATCGTCGTCGAGCGCGACCTGTCGGTCCGCGAAACCGAAAAGCTCGCCCGCGACGCCAAGCCGCGCGCGCCGGGGAAGGGCGGGGAGCGCAGCAGCGGCACCGCCAACGCCGATATCGTCGCTCTGGAACGCCAGCTGGGCGATGTGCTGGGCCTCAACGTCAAGATCAGCTTTGGCGAAAAGGGCGGAGCGCTGACGCTCGCCTATTCGACGCTGGACCAGCTGGACATGATCTGCCAGCGTCTGACGGGCGAAAAAATCTAGCCTTTACCGTATCCTATTCGGACGCTGCGGTTCGCCACAGTTGCTCAATGTGGTGCGCTGCGTGGGTAGCGCCGTCGCCCTCTTGCGCGATGCGAATGGCATGACTTGTTGCGGCGTGCGCCATGGGTAACGAATCAAGCGCTTCGGCAATGACCGCCGCAGCCGACTCAGCAGCGAATCGCTCGCGGGCAATGCGTTGCGCGACGCCCGCCCTGACCAGCCGTGCGGCGTTATCGAACTGGTCGCCGAAATGCGGCACGACGATTTGTGGCCGACCGGCTCGCAGTGCCTGACCGCTCGTCCCGGCCCCGCCATGGTGGATGATCGCCGCCGCATGCGGCAATACCACCGAGTGCGGCGCGTAGCCGACCGACAGATAATCGGCTTCGCGATGGACCGAACCGTTCTGGCCGGTTAGCAGTAAGGCGCGACGATTGAGCCGACGGGCCACGCCAATTGCCTCGGCGTAAAATTCTCCAGCCGATGCGACCGCGAACGACCCGAGGGTGAAGACCAGAGGTGCGGGTCCTTCGGTAAGGAAGCTGGCGACCTCGGGGCTGATCGCTTCATGCGCTATGCCGCTTTCGCTGTCGAAAAAGGGAAAGCCGGTCAGGACCGCGCCAGGCGCGACGTCGGGGGGCAACTCTCCAAAGACGTTGGACCAGCAGCAAAGCACGCCAGCGGTCGCGGGGCCATGGTCGAGCATCGGGGCACCACTGCGGGGGCCGAGACCATGGTCGACGCGCACCGCATCGATCTGTGCACCATAGCGCCAACGCAACGCGTTGCGGAGCACTGTGTAGCCCAACCGGTTCCAGGTTCGCCCCAATGCCGAGCGCGGCTGATGGCGCATGAATTGAAACCCGGGGGCACGCGGTGGTTCCCAGGCGGAGAATAAGGTCATCGGCTGAAGCACGACGCTGGCGAGGGGCAGGCCACGCTTTTCTGCGACAATCTCTGCCGCAAAGGCAAAGATCGAGCCGGCCACGAGATCGGCATCGGCTGCGAGCGCGTCGAGCGCGCCGGTACTCGTGCGCAACGACGGGATGAGAATCGCATCGACCACGAACTGCGTGTCGGCCAGTACGCGGGCGGCGACCTCGGCCTCGCTTAGCCCCAATCGGTCACAGATTTCGGCATAGCTGGGCAGAATTGGCGCGGCGACGAGCCCTGCGGCGCGGGCCTTGGCGACGCCATCTTCTGGTACCGCGAGCGTGACCCGATGCCCCTGGCCGACCAGCGCTCGCCCGATCGCGATGAACGGATGAAGATCGCCTAACGAACCGATGGTGGCGAGAAGGATATGAGCCATCGCCAACTCCATTGCCGGAATATGTTACCGGAGTGCGGCTGGTATAGTCATGCGCCTACTTGCCCGCTCACCCCCGCGCAGCACCCCGCGCCAGCACCGCCAGCTCATGATCCGCCAGCACCTGCCCCGCATTCCCTCCACCGCGCGTCATCGCCCGCTCGGCCTCCCGCGCACGTTCCACGGCGCGCGCCAGCATCGGGCTGTTCCAGCGTTGCAGCGCGCGGATCGTCGCGGCTTCCTCCTTGAAGAACACGCGGTGCTTCTTGACCACCTCGGTCGGGCTCATGCCATGGTCGATATCGGCGCGCATCTCGGCCAGCGCCATCAGGCGGCGGACCAGCCCGCGTAGCAGGGGAATCGTGGACACCCCCGCCGCGTCGAGCCGCGCCAGTTCGACGCCAATCTCCGCCGGGCGACCGCCCACCACCGCCTCGATCGCGCCCGACATCTCGGCTTCGCCCAGATCGGCACCGATCGCGTCGAGCGCCTCGATCCCCGCTTCCCGCGGCCGATCGGGCGCAGCGTCGAGGAACAGCGACAATTTCTCGATCTCCCGCGCCAGCACCGCGCGATCGCCGCCCGACATCGCCGCCAGCCGATCCGCCGCCCCGCCGACCAGCCGCAAGCCGTGTTCGCGCGCGATTCCGGTCGCCAGCTGCCCGGCGGTGCGCGCGTCGGGCACATAGCAGGCATGGACCATCACATTGGGCGCAGCGAGCGCGAGCTTGAGCAGCCGACCGGTGCCTTTCAGCCCGCCGCCGACCGCAACCACCGGATTCCCGCCCGTCTCCGCCTCGATCAGCATCCGCACTGCATCGGTGCCGCCATCGTCGATCCCTGACACGCGGATGTAGCGCGCCCCACCGAACAGCGACAGCGACGCCGCCTCGCCCGCAAGCAGCCCGGCATCATCCTTCAGTGCGCTGCCCTCGATATCGATGCGCTCGGCATCCGGCCCCATCGCCCGGCCCAGCCGCGCGGCCAGGTCGTTGGCCCCCGCCTCATCGGGGCCATAGAGCAGGAACAGGCGGATATCGGGGCCGGGCTTGTCCAGCCGCGCGCGAATCTGTGCTTCGCTTGCCTTCACTTCGTTTTGGAGCTGCGCGCGTAGCGTGCGAGCCGCGCGACGATCTGGTCCGCGACGATGCCCGACAGCCGCTCCAGCGCGCTCCGCTCGGCCGCGATCGTCGCATATTCCGACCCCGCGACGTCGATGCCCGCGTCCGACCCGGCGGTCGCGTCAAGCACGGTCTGTCCGGTGGCGAGGTCGATCAGCTGATAGCGCGCGCGCAGCGTCCGCCGCTCGCGCGTCACCACGTCATCGCTGCGCACGCCCAGACCCTCGATCCGGTCGTCCAGCTTGATCTCCAGCCGATAGGCCGGGGTGCCGCTGCGCGTCGCCTCAATCCGGTCGCGCACGGCATTGGCGACCAGCCAGCCATTCTCGCCCGGAATCGGCGCAACCTCGACCCCCGACAGCATCGTCTGCACCGGGCCACCTACGCCGCCGCCATAGAGCGGCCGCAGCCCGCAGCCCGACAGCGTGGCGCTCGCCGCGACCAGCGCGATCAGGAGTGCTGCGCGCTTCATGCGACGATGTTCACCAGACGGTCGGGCACGACGATCACCTTTCGCGGGGTAGCGCCGTCCAGAATGCGCTGCACATTGGGGTTTGCCAAGGCCATCTCTTCCAGATCGGCCTTGTCCGCGCCCTTGGCCGCCGTGACCGTGTCGCGCAGCTTGCCATTGACCTGGATTGCGATCGTCACCTCGTCATCGACCAGCAGGGCAGGGTCGACCGCAGGCCATTCGGCGTCGGCGATCAGACCGTCATTGCCCATCGCAGCCCAGGCTTCCTCGGCCAGATGCGGTACCATCGGCGCGGCAATCAGGATC